>DASYSN010000145.1:0-4360 GCA_036003305.1 Thermoanaerobaculia bacterium | reverse complement strand
CGGCGGACGCCACAACATGAGGATGTAGAGCATCACGTTCGCCCACGTCGGCCGCAGCGAGGTGTAGTTCTGGTTGATCTCCTCGATGTCGATTCCCGCTTCGCTCATCTGCTTCTCGAGCACGGTGTTCGGGATGACGCGTAGCGAGAAGATGTTGAGCGTGAACGGGCGCGCCAGACGGTAGACCAGCTCCAGCGTGTCGATGACGTCCTGCCGTGTCTCGACCGGGTTGTCGACGATGATGTCGTACGACGGATTGATGTGGTAGCGGGCGAACTCGCTGATCACCTGCGCCGCGTGCTCGATCTTCGGGATCGGCGTCGGACGGCGGTAGAACTTCAGGATCCGGTCGCTCCCGCTCTGGATGCCCATGCGTACGCGGTTGAGTCCCGCCCACGTCAGCACTTCCAGCTTGTCGCGCTGCACGTATGACGGGATCACGCCGTAGACGCAGAACGGCAGGCCGACGCGTTCGCGCCACTGTGTCGCGAAATCGGTCAGCTCGCGGATCGGGATCGCGAGGAAGCTGTCGTCGTAGAACAGTACCGTCTGCAGGTGCGGGTGGACCTTGCGCGCCCTCTCCACCTCGGTGATCACGTAGTCGGGCGACGTGTGGCGGATCTTCTTGTACGCCGGGTCGTTCGCGATGAAGACGGTGTTGCCGCAGAACGTGCAATGCAGCGGACAACCGATCGACCAGATGGCGGGGTAGGCGAGGCCGTTGTTCGCGAGGTAGTCGGCGCGCGTCACCTGCGTGAACTCGCCGCTGTCGTGGCGGTACAGCATCTCGGGGCCGCCGTACTTCGGGTACGGAAGCGTCTCGAGCTCCTCCGGGGTCTCCAACGGCCGGAACGGGTTGCGGCTGATCGCGCCGGTGTCGCGGCGCTTGAACCAGAAGTTCTGCACTTCGAGCGGCTGCACGCCGCGCTGGAGGGCGTCGTAGACCTCCTCGAACGCGAACTCCCCTTCGCCCGTGCAGATGGCGTCGACGTCGGCCGTGATCGCGTCTTCCGGGTAGATGATCGGGTGGATGCCGCCCCACATCGTGTACGCCTGCGGCGCGATCTCGCGCACGCGCTTCGCGATCCGCTTCGTGAGGTCGGAATAGCCGGTCATCGACGAGAAGGCGATGAGGTCGGCGTCCTTCGCCACCCCCTGCGCCACGTTGTCGATCTCATCGTCGGTGAACTCGGCGATGTCGCCCATCTTCCGCACGAACGACTTCCACATCGAGCGATAGCGCCGCGTCCCGACGTACGCGATGCGCGTGTCGGGATTCAGCTTCTCGACGTACGCCGCCACCTTCCGGAATCCGGTGGCGGTGATGCCGTCCTCGAGAGAGATCATGGAGATCTTCATTTGTGCGTTGGCGCAAACATCGCGATGTGACGGGGCATTCTAGTCGGCATCGCATCCGGCATCCGGCATCCGGGACTGGTTACTCGGATGCCGGATGCCGGATGCCGGATACGTTCCTCTTCATCCCGGCCAATTTCGCCCGCTTTACCGCGCTTTTCCGAAACAACGACGAAAAGTCCGCCTGCGTGAACTTTAGTAGATCGGTTACGGGCGTGGCGCGGTATTCGTCGCGAGGCAGGAACGCGGGATGCGGTTCGGGCGGCCCGGCGTTCCAGGGACAGACCTCCTGGCAGATGTCGCAGCCGAACGCATTGCCGGCTGTGGTGATCTCGAACGGGCCGCGATGCTCGATCGTCGCGTAGCTGATGCAGAGCTCCGAATCGACGGTCCGGTTGGGAAGGATGGCGTGGGTCGGACAGGCGTCGATGCAGCGGGTGCAGGCGCGGCAGCGGTCGGCGACTTCGCTCGCACCGACGTCGTTTTCGAGCGACGTGAGCAGCGTGCCGATGAAGAAGTACGAGCCGTGCTCCTCGTGGATGAGCATCCCGTTCTTGCCGATCCAGCCGAGGCCTGCCTGCGCGGCGAGGGAGCGGTCGGAGAGCGGGCCGGTGTCGACGTAGCGCCACGTCTTCGTGCCGGGCGCCAGCCGCGCGATCTCGTCCTCGATGGTGCGGAGGATGCGGTCGAGGACGTCGTGATAGTCGTCGCCGAGGGCGTAGCGGGCGATGTGGTGCGAAAGCACGCCTTCGGGAGCATTGGGGCGCTCCGCGGCGTAGGGGACGAGAATCGCGATCACCGACTTCGCCCACGGGAAGCGCGATAGCGGCTCCTCGCGCGTCGCGACGTTCTTCGCGAGGTAGGACATCGAGGCGTGGTGCCGGTTCTCGATCCACTCGCTGAAGACTGCTACGCGCGAGTCGCGGACGTCGGTGACGCCGATGTGGGTGACATGTTCCTGCCGTGCGACGCGCGCGACCTCGCTGAAGACCGTCGAGATTCTCATGCGGGCGCGTGAGAACATAACGTGGACGCCCGGTCCGCGAACAGGGACGTCAGGTCCGGAACAAGGGTCGTTAGGCCCCGAGTTGGGGCTGTTAGGTCCGTGACGAGGGACGCCTGGTCCCACGGTGCCGTTGCGCGGCCACCGAACAGGAACGTCAGGTCGTCGATCAAGCCCGTCACGTTTTTCACCTCGGCCACGGCGTCTTCAGTCTCGCCCCGTGAGAAGCGAAGCGGACGTTAGGTCGCTCGCTGTGGCCACGAGAACTCATAACGTGGCCCAGCGAAACCATGTCTGGTCCGTCAGGACTGCAAACTGGACTGTCATGTTATCGTCATACGGCCATCGTGCGCTGGCCGCGGCGCAAGGTAAACATTGCAATCTCCGGACGGCACAGGACGCGCACCGGAGGAATCGCACCGATCCCGCGGCTGACGTACATCAACACGTTGCGCACACGGTGAAATCCTGAGGCGAACTCCCCCTCGTGCCGCGACGGGATGACGATCGGGCCGAAGAACGGCACGCGGATCTGGCCGCCGTGCGTGTGGCCGCAGAGGAGCAGGTCGATCCGGCGCGACTCCACGAGGTCGATGATGTCGGGATGGTGGCTGATCGCGATGCACGGCGCGGTCGCCTCGACCCCCTCGAACGCTTTCTCCACCTCCGGCTTCCCGCGGTAGATCTCGTCGACGCCGACCAGCGGCAGCGCGTCGCGCAACAGGACCGTCTTGTTGGTCAGGAACTTCACGCCGCGCGCGCCGAGCTCGCGCTGCACGTCGTCCGCGCTCGTCCAGTAGTCGTGGTTGCCGAGAACCGCAAATCTCTCCGGGCATTGCAGCCCCTGGAACAGCACCTCGGCTGCGAGCGGGATGTGGCGGCGGAAGGAGACGAAGTCGCCGCCGAAGAGGACGACGTCGGGCTCGAACCCGTTCACGCGCCGCACGATCTCGCGGTAGTAGTCGCGCCGCACGAACGGCGCGACGTGCGTGTCGGTCACGAACGCGATCCGCAACCCGTCCGCCGCCTCCGGCAGATCGTCGATGAAGATCTCGTGGCGTGTCACCTCGAGGTCGTACAGGTCGTTCACCAGAAATCGCCGCCGGCCACGCGGCGCCCCGTACGTCACCGTCCCCGCGAGCTGCGCGTTCGGCCGCATCAGCACGCGCACCCGATCGACGATCCAGTACAGCCCGACCGGCGCCGCGACAACGCTCCAGTAGCGGAGGAAGAAGACCGTCGCGACCGCGAGCAGCGGCGTCACCACCCACAGCAGCCAGCGGTGCGGCGACTCCTCCTCGCGGTGGCTGCCGTAGACGAAGCGGTTGAAGACGAACAGGAAGATGCGCGCGTCGCCGAGGAGGGCGAGGGCGACGAATCCGATGGTTAGAGCGCGCATGAGTAGTGGCCGGTGGCCAGTGGCCGGTAGCCGGATCGATCTAATCTGGCCACCGGCCACTGGCGACCGGCCACTTACACACGTTCAAGGATCGGTCCGATCAGCGTTTCGGGGACGCGGACGGTCCCGAGCGTCTCGACTTCTTTCGCCGTTCCGTGGTCGTCGGAGCCGCCTGTGACGAACTTGCCGCGGAAGCGCGCCAGGTTGCGGTAGCGCTCGCGATTCTCCTCGTCGACGTCCGGATGAAAGATCTCGACCGCGTCGATGCCGGCGTCGAGGAGCTCGGGGACGATCCGTTCGTGGTCGGGATAGAGCGTCGGATGCGCGATCGAAAGGACGCCGCCGGCGTCGTGAACGAGCGCCACCGCCTCCTCGATCGAGAAGCGCGCCTTTTCGACGTACGCGGGCTTGCCGGCGCCGAGGAGCTTGTCGAACGCTTCGCCGATCGAGGCAACGTAGCCGCGCTCGACAAGGGCTCGCGCGACATGAGGACGTCCCATCGCCCCGCCGGCCGCGAGCTGTTCGACGCGCTCGGACGAAATGTCGTATCCGAGGGCGCGGAGCTTCGCGACGATTTCCTGGCCGCGGCGTTGGCGCACTTC
>DASYSN010000144.1:0-8834 GCA_036003305.1 Thermoanaerobaculia bacterium | reverse complement strand
CCGGCGGAAGCGATGAATACCACTGTCATCCTGAGTCGCCGCAGCGAAGCGGAGGACGACGAAGGATCCGGTGCTGAAACTAGAAGCGCGTCCTAGCTACGGGTAACTGGAACGCATGACTAGTTTCAGAACCGGATCCTTCGGTGCGCTACGCGGCTCCGCCGCTCCGCCACCTCAGGATGACAGACGGGACCGGCGCAGGTTCAGGCGAACATGCCGGCGGGCAGCACCGCCGAGATGAGGTAGTCGGCCAGCTCGCGGACGGCGGGGTACTCGAAGGCGACGGTCGATCGCAGGTTGCAGTCGAGCTCACGCTGTAGCCGGTTGCGCAGGTCGAGCGACATCAGCGAGTCCATCCCGAGCTCGAAGAAGCTCGGGTCGTCGCCAGCTGAGGCGAAAACGTCGTGGCCGACGACGGAGATGACGATCCGGCGGAGGTGGCTTTCCAACTTTTCGCGACGTGAGTCGGGCGGCGTTTGCTCGAGGAGCGGAAGGATGCGCTCCTGTACCTCTCCGGCCGGCTGCGCGAACTTTTCGAAGAAAGGCGGCGGCGCGTTCCCGAAGAGCGACGCGAGGAGCTTCGGCCAGTCGGCGGGGACGACGCCGACCTGCGCGACGTTGCTCCGCAGGAGGCGGCCGAGCGTGTCGAGTCCGTCGCGCGGATCGATGAGGTGGATGCCGGTCGACTCCATCTGCCGCGCGTGCGATGCGGCCATGCCGGCTCCGTCCCACGCGCCCCAGTTGATCGAGAGGCCGGGCAGACCGAGGCAGCGGCGGTGATGCATGAGCGCGTCGACGAATGCGTTCGCGGCAGCGTAGTTCGCCTGGCCGCGCGATCCGATCAGCGACGCCGCGGACGAGAAGCAGACGAAGAAGTCGAGCTCGAGGCCGAGACTCTGCTGGTGGAGATTCCACGACCCGGCGACTTTCGGCGCGAAGACGTGCTCGAAGCGTTCCGGCGTCAGATCGTCGAGCAGCGCGTCGTCGATGACGCCGGCCGCGTGGATGATTCCTTTCACCGGCACGGGCGAATCGAGGAGGTTCTCGGCGGTCGCAACGTCGGCGGCCACGACCCGGACGCTGGCGCTCTCGAGTCCATCGAGCGGCGGCGGGGTGCGGCTGACGAGAATGAGGTGCCGCGCGCCTTTCTCGACCATCCAGCGCGCGACTTGGCGTCCGAGGGCGCCGGACGCGCCGGTGATGACGTACGCGGCGTCCTTGTGGAAAGTCACATCGGGCGCGGACATTCTTGTATGCGCGAGGCGGGGCACGTACGCGCGCCCGCCGCGGAAGGCGATCATCGGTTCGCGCGGAGTGTTCGCGAGCAGCGGCAATTGATCGTCAACGGAAGCGGCCGGATCGAGGTCGACGCAGCTCCAGTTCAGTTGCGGCTGCTCGATGACGGCCGACTTCACGAATCCCCAGATCCACGCCTGCGACGGATCGATGCGATCGCCTGCGAGGATTGCCTGTGCGCCGTGGGTGATGAAGCGGACGTTGCGCTTGCCGCGTGTGGCGCCGGCAATCTTGCCGGCGAACTCCGACGCCGGCAGGATTGCCGGCGCCACACAGAAGCAGTCCTCGTGTTCGCCGGCCGGCTCGGCGACCGCCGATAGCCACTCAACGTGGAGGAGCGGCAGTTCTCTGGCGCGTTCGAGCTTGCGGACCTCGAACCCGCGGACCTCCATCGCCGGTACGTCGCCGTTGAAGAGACGGATCAAGCCGGGCGTCGAGTGGCACGAGAGCGGCGCCTTCGGTTTTGCGAAGACGCGCAGCTCGTCGATGTGGAATGGGACGTGGACCTCGTCGAGCCCGATGGAACGCGTCCGGAGGCATGAGTCGATCAGGCCCGCATGAAAGGCGGTCGTCTCCGCGCTCGACGGGCGTTCGAGATCGCAGAAGATCTCGTCGCCCTTGCGCGTGAGGTTGCGAATCCACTGGAACGACGGTCCGAGCGTGAAGCCGGCGTCGGCGCTCGCCGTCAGCGGCTCGCCGGCGGCATTCGGACGGACCGCGTCCGAGGTCAGCTCGGCGCGATCGTATTGCCCGCTGCAGTGCACGACCCACTCGTCTCCCTGTTCCGTCCCGAACCGAAAGCTGTCGCCGGACGCGACGAGGTGAAGGGTCCTATCGCCCGCGAGCGTCAGCGGCTGCAGAAAGCTGACGTCGCGAAGCGTCGTCGCGCCGAGGTGCTCGATGGCGAGCGAGAGATACGCGCCGGCGGGGACGACGATGCTGTCGCCGAAGCGGTGGTCGTGCAGGTCGGAGCTCTCTTGGAGCGCGAGCTCGAAGTGAACGTCGTTCGAGAACGGAATGCGCCGGCCGCCGGCGTCGTGCGTCCGCGCGCTGCGCTTCGGCACCCAGAAACGCTGCCGCTGAAACGGATACGTCGGGAGCGAGACCGTGTTGGCCTTCGGCTGCGCCGACCAGTCGACGTCAATGCCGCACTCGTACAGCGTCGACAGCGACTCCGCGTTGAGGCCGCAGAGCATGACCGCGTCGTCGCGGTCGAGGACGTGGCGCGCCATTCCGATGAGGGTCGGCTTCGGGCCGATCTCGATGAAGACATCCGCGTTCACGTTGCGGATGCAGTCGGCGAAGCGCACCGGTTGCCGGACGTGCCGCCTCCAGTACGCGGGATCCACGACCTCACTCCCCGCTTCGGCGCCGGTCAGCGCGGAGACGAAGCGGATGCTCGGACGCCGCAACGGTGTCCGCGCGGCCGCCGCTTCGAACGCGTCGAGCATCGGGTCCATGAGGCTGGAGTGGAACGCGTTCGCGACGTTGAGGAGCTTTCCTTCGAGCCGTTCGGCGATCTCCCGCACGTCGGCGGCGCGGCCGGAGATCACCACGTGCGATCCGTTCAAGGCTGCGATCGACACCCGATCACCACACGCCGCGCGCAGCCGTTCGGCGTCGGCGAAGATCGCGGCCATCGTTCCGCGCTCGGGAAGCGCGTTCATGAGGCGCTCGCGCTCGACGATCAGCTTCCGGCCGTCCTCGAACTCGAACGCGCCGGCGATGCATGCGGCGGCGTACTCGCCGACGCTGTGGCCGGCGACGACGTCCGGCCGGATTCCGAATGCCATCCAGCGGCGCGCGAGCTCGACTTGGTAGACGAAGAGCCGCTCCTGGATACCGCCCGCGTTCGTTTCGCCGAGGTCGGTGCCCTGGCCGGGAAAGAGGAAGGCGACGCGGGGCCGCTTGCGGATCGGCTCAACGGGGCGGCGCTTCGCCACCGCATCGACCCACGCCACGCGATGATTGAAATGCTTTCGTCCGCGGTTCGAGGTGTCGCAGATGTCCCGCAGCGAGCCATCGCGCGGCAACTCGGCGTATTTCTCGACAAGCGCGTCGAGCGCGTCCGCGCTCGCAGCGGAGATCGTCAGGACGTTGATCGCCTCGGTTGTCGTTGCGACCGGCCGCGCCGGAGCCTGTTCCAGCACGACGTGCACATTCGTCCCGCTCATCCCGAAGGAGCTGATGCCGGCGAACCGCTTCTCGCTCCGCGGCCACGGCGTGAGCTGCGACGCAACGCTGATCGGAAGGCGGTCCCACGGGATATGCGGGTTCGGGTCGCGGAAGTGCAGGCTCGGCGGGATCGCGCCGTGATGCAGCGCCAGCGCGGTCTTCATCAGCGCGGCGGCACCCGCCGCGCTCTCGAGATGTCCGAAGTTGGTCTTGACCGAGCCGACGAGCAAAGGATCGGTGCGATCGGCGCAGAGCACTTCGCCGAGGGCGATCGCTTCGATCGGGTCGCCGAGCGAGGTCCCGGTGCCATGCGCTTCGACGTATTGCACGTCGTTCGGCGCGACGCCGGCGGCGTCGAGCGCGTCGCGGATGAGCGTCTTCTGTGCGCTTCCGTTCGGCGCGGTCAATCCGTTGGAGCGCCCGTCGTGATTGACCGCGGAGCCGCGGATGACGGCGTAGATCCGATCGCCGTCCGCGACCGCGTCGGCGAGACGCTTCAGCACGACGATCCCGCAGCCCTCGCCGCGGACGTATCCATCCGCGCGCGCGTCGAACGTCTTGCAGCGGCCGTCCGGCGTCATCGCGCGCATCCGGCAGAGTCCGATCGTCACCTCCGGCGCGAGCATCAGGTTCACGCCGCCGGAGAGCGCCACGTCGCATTCGCGGTTGCGGAGCGCCTGCACCGCGAGATGCGCGGTGAGGAGCGACGACGAGCAGGCGGTGTCGAGCTGCATCGCCGGCCCCTGCAGGTTCAGCGCGTACGCGAGCCGCCCCGCGGCGAGACCGCGCAGCAGTCCGAGCGTGTTGTACGCGTCGATCTCGCGCCGATCGGCGGCGAAGAAGTTCGACTGCAGGTAGTCGTCCATGAACGAGCCGACGAAGACGCCGGTGCGCGGCGCCTTGTTGGGGATGATCGCCGCGTCCTCGAACGCCTCCCATGCCACCTCGAGCAGCAACCGCTGCTGGGGGTCCATGTTCATGGCGTCGAGCGGCGAGACGCCAAAAAAGTGCGCGTCGAAGCGGTCGATCTCGTCGATGAAGCCGCCGAACCGCGTGTACATCTTTCCCGGCGCGTCGGGGTCGGCGTCGTAAAGCTCGTCGATGTCCCATCTCGACCGCGGCACTTCGGAGATCGCGTCAGTTCCGTTCTTCAGCAGCTCCCAGAACTCGGCCGGATTGTTCGCGCCGCCCGGGAAGCGGCAGGCCATCCCGACAATCGCGACCGGTTCGCGGCTCGCGCTCTTCGCCTCGGCGAGCGCCGAGCGGAGAGTCTGAATCTCCCGCAGCGCTTTTCTTAACAACGCGCCGTGGTCGTTCGTCTCAGGCATCGCCGAGCTCCAGCTCGGCCTCCAGGAGGCGCGCCACTTCGTCGTCGGCCAGTTCGTCGATCGCGTCGCGCTTCTTCTCGCGAATCTCGATCGCCGGTTCCGCGGCGAACTTCACCAGCGCGTCGATCGTTCCGTGGTTCCAGACCAGCACGTCCTCCATCGCACGCCCGAGCCATTCGCCGAGCTGCGCGGAGAGTTTCAGTCCGGTGAGCGAGGTCATCCCGTACTCGAAGAACGAGCGGTCGCCGGCGACCGTCGCGCCGTCGACCTGCAGGTTGTCGGTGATCCACTCCCGCACCCACATCTCGATGTCGATCGGCCCGATGGAGCGCGGCGTCAGCGCCGGAACGACGTGCCGCCCTTCGTCGCGCAGCACGCGCTTCAGGATCTTCCCCGTCGGGCTCTTCGGCAGCGCGTCGACGAAGAGGATCGCCGTCGGAATCTTGTAGTCGGCGAGCTGCTCGCGGCAGAACGCGATGAGCTCTGCCTCCGTCGCCGCGTGCCCCTTCTTGCAGACGATGTTCGCGCAGACGCGCTCGCCCATCACCTTGTCCGGGATGCCGTACACCGCGACTTCCTCGACCGCGGGATGGAGATAGATCGTGTTCTCGACTTCGACGGGATAGATCTTCAGCCCGCCGACGTTCACCATGTCCTTCAGCCGGTCGACGATGTAGAAGTAGCCGTCCTCGTCGACGCGGCCGATGTCGCCGGTGTGGAACCAGCCGTTCCGGATTGCGGTCGCCGTCGCGTCCGCGCGGTTCCAGTAGCCGAGCATGACGTTCGGTCCGCGGATGACGATCTCCCCGGTGTTCCCGGTCGGCACCTCGGCGCCCGTCTCCGGCTCAACGACGCGCATCTCGACGTTCTCGATCGGCGCGCCGATCGATCCGATCTTGTACCAGAGACGATGGTTGTAGCTCGCAAACGGCGACGTCTCCGTGAGGCCGTAGCCCTCGTTGATCGGCCGCCCGTACTTCTCCATCCACTTGCGCGCGACCTCGCGCGGCAGTGAAGCGGCCGCCGAGAAGTAGTAGCGGACCGACGCCATGTCGCTCGTCGAGGCGAGGTTGTAGAGCGGGATGAAGGTCGTCGGGACGCCGAAGAACATCGTGACCTGGTCGTCGACGAGCGAGCGGACGATCGTCGCCGGATGGAATGTCCGATGGAGCACCACCGTCGCGCAGGCGTTGAACGCGCTGTTCAGAATCGCGTTCTGACCGAAGCAGTGGAACAGCGGCAGGAAGAGCAGCATCCGGTCGTCCGGCCGCATCCCGCAGTTGTAGTTGAACGCGTACACGTTGGAGATGACGTTGTCGTGTGACAGGCACGCACCCTTCGGGGCCCCGGTCGTCCCCGACGTGTAAAGAATCGCCGACGGATCGTCGCGATCCATGATGGCGATTGTGTACTCGCCGGTCGTATTCGCGGTGAGCTGCTCGATGGTGATGTCGTCCCCGCTCGCCGCCCCTTCCGCGATGATCATGTGCTTCACCGGATGCTCGACGTTCCCGCGCAACGCCTCGGTCGTGAAGACCGCTACCGCGCCACTGTCGCTGAGGATGAAACGCGTCTCTTCCGCCCGGAGCGTCGAATTGAGCGAGACGGCGATGGCTCCGAGCTTCTGGATGCCGAGGTACGCGGCGGCGAACTCGGGGATGTTCGGCAGGAAGAGCGCGACGCGGTCTCCCCGTCCGATGCCGAGCGACGCGAGCCCCTCGGCCACACGATTCGACCAGGTGTCGAGATCGGCGTAGGTGTAGTGCCGCTCTTCGAACGTGAGCGCGACCTTGCGCGGGAAGAGCTTCCGGCCGCGAATGATGTTCTGCGCGACATTCATGTCGAGGTGCTCCTCCTGCCCGAGGGTCAACGCGATGGCCGGCTCCTTCACCGCCTGCAGCGTGTCGTGCACCGCGGCGGGAATCGCTCCGTCGTTCGCGATGTCGGCGGCGATCGCCTCGATGTACGACTCGAGCGACTGGTCCGGGTCATCGTGAATGAACGCGCGATCCGCTCCCGGCTTCACGCCGCAAACGCTGTAGACCGCCTCGTAGAGCGGCAGCGTCGCGGCGGAGAGTCCGAGACGCGCGTCGTAGTGGCCTTCCTCGCGGAGCGACCGAAGATCCGCCGCCTGCACGCCGAACATCAGCGCGACGGCCATGTACTGCTGCGAGAAGGCGACGGCGCGGCGCGCGAGGTTGGCCGATCCGAAGCCGAGGCTGTTGACGTTCTGGTTGAACTGCTCGGCGTGCGTCAGGTACTTGTCCGTCATCGGAGCGCCGAGGTGGAGCAGCTCGGGAACGATCGAATTGCCGGTGAGCTGCAGGCCCTTCAGCCCCATGTTGACGCTGCGCGACTCGTTGCCGACGAGCGACGACGGCAGCCCGTTGTTGAACTCCGGCGCGACGAGCATCGCGATCTGCGTGTCGATGTGCTTCGCCGTCAGCGCCAGGTATTGGCGGAAGTGGTCCATCGCGACGCCGATGTACTGGCCGAGGAAGTTGCCGCCTTCGTAGTACGCCTCCTCTTCGCCGTCGAAGAGAGGATTGTCGGTCGCGGAGTTGGCCTCGACCTCCACCTGCCGCGCGATCACGGCGAGGCCGTCGACGATCGGACCCATGTATTGCGGGATGCAGCGGAGCGAGTAGCGGTCCTGCGCCAGGCCGCCGGCGGAGTGCTCGAAGCCGCCGCGCTTCTCGCCGAAGGTCCAGCGCGAGCCCTTGAGGAGCTTGAACATGTTCCGCGCCACCCACACCTGCCCGGGATGCGGCTTGTGGCGGTGGATGAACGGGTGCAGCGCATGCGTGTTGCCGCGCAGCGCCTGAAACATCAGCGCGTGGGCGCCCATCGCCAGCGCGAAGAGCGTGCGGCCGTCGTAGACGCAGTTCATCGCGATGCCGGTCATGACCGAGGTGCCGTTGACCAGCGCGAGCCCTTCCTTCGGCTCGAGATGCTCCGGCTCGAGGCCGAGCGCTCGCAATGCGTCGCGGGCGCCGATCGTCTTCCCTCTGAAGTCGACGCGGAACGTGTTGTCGAGGCCGACGATCGCGCCGGCGATGGCGGCGAGCGGAACGAGATCGCCGCTCGCGCCGATGGAGCCGAGCTCCCGCACACACGGCGTGACGCCGTTGTTGAGGAACGTCTCGAAGCGGCGGATCAGATCCATCCGGATCCCGGAGACGCCGCAGAGGAGCGAGTTCGCGCGCAGCAGCATGCCGGCGCGGACGTCGGCGATCGGGAGTTGCGCCCCCGCGCCCGACTTGAGAAACCAGAGCAGCGCCTCCTGCAGCTCGCACGCGCTCTCCGGGGAGACGGCGGTATTCGACTTGCCGCCGAAGCCGGTCGTCACGCCGTACATCCGCTCGCCGGCGTCGACGAGACGCATCACGTATTCCTTCGACTCCCGGACGCGCGTGGCGACGCGGGCGTCGTTGGTGATGCTCACCTTGGCTCCGCCGCGCGCGACGCGCGCTACGTCATCGACGGTCAGGTCACGGCTGCGAAGGGTGACGGTGTCCTGGGACATAGATCGCGATCGGGACTACCAGTTGAAGGGTCCTTCGACCTGGGCCGTCCGGTCGCCGCCCGGCACGGTGTAGTGGATGACCGAAGAGAACCGGGTCAGCTCGCGCTTCTGGATCTTCGCGCCGGTGTGGAGCAACAGCCCGTGCGTGATGATCGCGTCCCCTTTGTTCACGGGGAGCGACAGGCACTCGAACCGGTCGAGCGTCGACTTCAGGTACTCCTCTTCCTTCGCCCGGATGTCGATGTGACAGGTGCGCAGGTTGGTCTGCGGATAGTTGTTCCACCCGGACCACATCGGCACACGATGCGATCCGCGGTAGACGCTGAGCGGGCCGGCCTGCGGATTGACGTCTTCGCCCGCGAGCCAGACGCCGACGAGGCGGTCCTTCGGGTGGATGTGCATCGCCGCCACGTCCTGGTGCACGCCGACCTGGCTGCCCCACTTGAAGCCGATGTAGCTCACGAGCGTCGCCGGCTCGTCGAGGATCAGCGTCGCCATGCGCAGCAGCC
>DASYSN010000143.1:0-2255 GCA_036003305.1 Thermoanaerobaculia bacterium | reverse complement strand
TGCGGACTGACGCTTCTAGCTGATTCACCACACTTACTTCTCGAACTCCCACGCGACCTTCTTGAGCGCGCGGTCTGCGCGCTCAATGAGTTGAAGGATCTCTTTCTTGGCGTGGGCGGCGGAGAAGAATGCGGCTTCGAGTTGCGAGGGGGGGAGGTAGACCCCCTCGCCCAGCATCAGGTGGAAGAAGCGCGCGAACTTTTCACGGTTGCTCTTGTTCGCCGTTTCGAAGTCGTACACGGGACCTTCAGTGAAAAACAGCGTCCACATCGAGCCGACGCGATGGAACGTGATCGGGACGCCGTGCTTCTCGGCGGCCGCGCGCACGCCCGCTTCGAACTCGGCGCTGCGCTCCTCGAGATCGGCGTAGATCGACGAGTTCTTCAGGACGCTGAGTGTCGCGCGTCCCGCCGCGACGGCCACCGGATTCCCTGACAGTGTTCCCGCCTGATACATCGGGCCGAGCGGCGAGACGAGCTCCATCAGCTTCCGCTTTCCGCCGTAGGCACCGATCGGCATTCCGCCGCCGATGATCTTGCCGAGCGTGGTGATGTCGGGCGTGACGCCGAAGCGCCCCTGCGCGCCGCCGTACGCGACGCGGAAGCCGGTCATCACCTCGTCGAAGATGAGCAGCGCGCCGGCCGCGTCGCAGGCGTCGCGCAGCGCCTGCAGGAAACCGTCGCGCGGCGGAATGCATCCCATGTTGCCGGCGACCGGCTCGACGATAACCGCGGCCACTTCATCGCTCAGGGCGTTCTTCACCGCGTCGGCGTCGTTGTACGGGACGCTGATCGTCAGCTCGGTCACTTCCTTCGGCACTCCGGCGGAGTCCGGCAGGTTGAACGTCGCGCCGCCGCTCCCCGCCTTCACGAGCAGTGCGTCGACGTGGCCGTGATAGCCGCCGTCGAATTTGATGATCTTCTTCCGTCCCGTCGCCGCGCGCGCCAGCCGGAGCGCGCTCATCGTCGCCTCGGTGCCCGAGTTGACGAGCCGCACCATCTCGATCGACGGCATCGCGGCGACGACCATTTCGGCGAGCTCGATCTCGCCGAGCGTTGGCGCACCGAAGGAGAACCCCTTCGTCGCCGCCTTCTTCACCGCCTCGACGACGTAGCGATGGCCGTGGCCGAGGATCATCGGGCCCCATGAGCCGACGCAGTCGATGTACTGGAGATTGTCGACGTCGAACACGCGCGAGCCCTGCGCCTGCTCGATGAACGGCGGCGTCCCGCCGACCCCGCGGAATGCGCGCACCGGCGAGTTCACCCCGCCCGGGATCACTTCCTGCGCGCGCTGAAAGAGAGCATCAGACTGTTTGGCCATGCGGCGCGGATTCTAAGGCACGCGCGCGAACGTCCACACGTGACGACGAACACTTCGTGTAGCGGGGGCTACACCAGAGTCAGTACGCGTTCTCGTGCCGCAGGCCGTGCAGGAGCGTCATGAAGAGGATCTTGACGTCGAGGGCGAGGGACCAGTTCTCGATGTAATAGAGGTCGTGCTCGATGCGGATGCGGACCGAGGTGTTGCCGCGCCAGCCGTGCACTTGAGCCCAGCCGGTCATGCCGGCGCGGACCTTGTGGCGGAGCATGTAGTGCGGGAACTCGGCGCGGAACTGCTCGACGAATTGCGGACGTTCGGGACGCGGACCGACGACGCTCATGTCGCCGACCAGGACGTTCCAGAGCTGCGGCAGCTCGTCGAGCGACCACGCGCGGATGACGCGGCCGATCTTCGTGCGCCGCGGATCGTCCTTCTCGGCCCATACCGCGCCGGACTGCGTCTCGGCGCCGACGCGCATCGAGCGGAACTTCACGATCTCGAACGGCTTGCCGTCGAGGCCCATCCGCACCTGCCGGTAGAAGATCGGCCCGCGGTCCTCCAGCCAGATCGCGATCGCGACCGCGAGCATGACCGGCGAGAAGACGATCAACGCCGCCATCGCCACCGCGAGGTCGAACGCGCGTTTGAGGAAACGGCTCCAGCCTTCGAGCGGCGTATCCGACAGGTTGATGGTCGGCAGACCGTCGATGTCTTCGACGCGCGCGCGCAGGACCATGAACTGCAGCAGATCGGGAACGACGTGGATCGAGACGCAGACGCGCGTGAGGCGATCGAGTAGCGCCATCATCGCGCTCGACGAGGCGTGCGGCAGGGCCACGAACACGTGGTCGATGCCGTTCTTCTCGATGATCTCTTCGGCGTCGTCGATCGACCCGAGGCACGGCAAACCATCGAGTGAGGCCTCTTCGCCG
>DASYSN010000142.1:0-18024 GCA_036003305.1 Thermoanaerobaculia bacterium | reverse complement strand
CAGCGCCAGCGCGTCGTTGAACGGGTCGCGGGTGACGAAGCGGAACATCGCGCGGCGCTCCGTCGGCGGCTCCAGCAGTCGCCAGAGCGTCTCGAGCGTCTGTTCGATCAGGTGCCGCGTCCCCGCCGCCAGCGCCATGCGCGTGCAGAGCGGCTGGATCGCGTCGCGGATGAAGACGATCACCTCGCCGATCCGCATCCGACTATGAATTACGGCGCCTGACGACGCCGCGCGCCGGCCTTCTTCGCGCTCCAGCTCTTCGATGATCCACGGCAGGAACAGCACGCTGAGCGACACGCCGTCCGAGATCTTGCGTCCCGCTTCGACGGTGCGGTCGAGCACCTCGAGCATCTTCCAGAAGTACGGGTTCTTCTCGCCGGCGATCGCGCGATAAACCTCGGGAAGCAGCGGCTCGAGCAGTCCGGTCTGCACCATCAGCCGGATCGCGCCGTTCGACCATCCGCGCCGCAGCAGTTCCAGAATCTCCTCGGACACGCGCGGCGGCGACGCCTTGAGGATCTCGTTCTTGTGCGTCAGGATCGCGTCGTACGTCGCCGGATCGATGGCGAATCCGAGCCGCGCCGCGAACTCGATCGCGCGCATCATCCGGACGGGATCTTCGCGGAAGCGGACGTCGGGATCGCCGATGACGCGGACGCGTTTCCCGTCGAGGTCCTCGATGCCGCCGACGTAGTCGATCACGGAGAAGTCGGCGATGTTGTAGAAGAGCGCGTTGATCGTGAAGTCGCGGCGGCGGGCGTCCTGGAGCGGCGAGCCGAACGTGTTGTCGTCCGTGATCAGGTACTCCTCGCTCCCCTCGCTCCGCTCCGGCTCGCGGCGGAACGTTGCGACCTCCACCGTCTGGTCCTGAAAGATGATGTGCACCAGCCGGAAGCGGCGGCCGATGATGCGGCTGTTGCGGAAGAGCCGCCGCACCTCCGTCGGATGCGCGTCGGTGGCGACGTCGAAGTCTTTCGGTTCGCGATCCATCAGCAGATCGCGGACGCTGCCGCCGCAGAGATACGCGCGATAGCCGCTGCGGTGCAGCCGGTAGAGAACCTTCAGGACGTTTTCAGGGATGCGGCGGCGCGAGATCGGATGATCGCTACGGTCGATTACTGTCGGCGAGGCTACGTTCTCTCCCTCTTCGTCGGGGAGAGGGTGGCCCGAAGGGCCGGGTGACGGCTGTGGGTTATCCGAACTCATGGACTGAACGAGGTCGATGTCTCGCTGTCTGGCTCCGGGTGATAGTGGTAGTGGCTGTCGACGATCAGGAACGTGCGGTCCCACCGCGTGCGCGTGAAGAAGTGAGCCACGACGCCGAACAGCTCCTTCACGCGATCCGACGGCGGCGCGTCGGGCGGCGGCGGCTGGCCGCGGAACGACCAGTACACCATGAACGCGCGCCCCTTGATCATGGTCCGCGGCACGGTGCCCCAGTAACGCGAGTCGCTGGAGCGGTCGCGGTTGTCGCCCATCGCGAAGTACTGCCCCTGCGGCACCTTGAACGGCCCGAACTGATCGCGCGATCGATACGGCTCCGGCAACGCCGGCTGGAGCGGATAGACCTGCGGATCGTCGTGGATCACGTACGCCTCGTTGAGCGGCGTTCCGTTCACGGCGACGATCTTGTCGCGGATCTCGACCGTGTCGCCCGGCATCCCGATCACGCGCTTCACGAAGTCGGTGTCGGGCTGGAGCGGGTAGCGGAAGACGATGATGTCGCCGCGCTTGACGTCGCGCAGCGGCAGCAGACCGCCCATCGCCGGGCCGGGACCGTAGATGAACTTGTTGACGATGATGTGATCGCCGACTTTGAGGTTGTCCTCCATCGATCCGGTCGGGATCTTGAACGCCTGGAAGACGAAGATACGGGCGAAGTTGACGAAGATGACGGCGATCAGGAGCGCTTCGTAATACTCGCGGACCGTCGACTTCCTCTGATCATCGGCTGCTGCCATTCGTGGCGGGAGTTCCCTTCAGTTCATCGGCGATGCTGCCGGCGGCAAACGATTTTATGACATCAGGCGGGACGGCGACGATGTTGTCGCGCACGCGGTAGCGGCCGGCGGGCAGATCCGCGCCGCCGACAATGGAGGTTGCACGAGCTGGGCCCCCTGCACCAAGTACGGCTCCGACGACCCAGACGCGGGTGCTGTCGACCCACGGAATCGCCTGAACGGAACTCCAGAACTTCTCGTCCGGATCGCGATCGATCACCGCCACGGCGACCCGCGCCGACTGCTGCAACCGCCCCCGAGCATCGTCCCATTGATAGACGTCGGAGGTACGCCAGACGACCAGCGGCAGCCGTTCGTTGTAGTGCAGCGCCTGCGGACGCATGATCACGGCACCCGCGACCGGCTCCATCGCGAGATCGAGACGGACGGCCGGCGCCTTCAGCCACTTCCGCTCCGCGCCGGCGTAGGTCATCTCCTCGATGCCGTCCGAGGTGTCGATCGCGCTCCAGGCGACGGCATACCGTTCGGCGCGCGGCTCCCAGGCGTACGAGTAGACGCGGCCGTACGGGAACGCCGACGCCACCTGCGCCGCGGTGTGCACGTGCACGCTTCGGATCACATCGCCCGAAGCCGCACGGATGATGTAGCTGACTTTGTTTCCGCGGGGCGCCCACTGCACCGCCACCTCGTCACGCGGATCGGACGGCACCCAGTTCACCGGGCTGCCGGCGGTCGCGACGAGACCGACGTCGAAGTTGTCGCGCCGTTTCGCGCTGAAGACGGCGAGATCGCCCTCCGGCGCCACGTCGAACGAGTCGATGGCGACGTAGTACGGCGTCAGGACCTTGTCGCCGTTCACAAGCGCGGCGCCCTCACTCGTCTTGACGACGTGAAGTGCCGAGGGAGCCGGCTTCCGCGGACCATATGACGCCTCGCGGTACTCCGGCGCCGACGGCGCGTTCAGCCACGCTGCCGGAATGGGGCGCGTGTCGTCGGGAGTCGAGGCGCATGCGGCGAGCAGCGCGAGACTCGCGACGACCGCCCCGCGCGTCACTCGGCCCATGACTCGGACCATTTACTCGCCAATGCCCTCGCGCTTCGACTGTCCCGGCTTGACCTTCCGCGAGATCGCTTTCGCCTGCAGGAACAGGCCGAGGTAATCGCGGCCGCCCGCCTTCGAGTCGGTGCCCGACATGTTGAAACCGCCGAATGGGTGGACGCCGACCAGCGCGCCGGTGCACTTCCGATTCAGGTAGAGATTGCCGACGAAGAACTCGTCGCGCGCGCGCGCGAGCTTCTCTTCGTTGTCGGTGAAGACGGCGCCCGTGAGGCCGTACTGCGTGCCGTTCGCGATCCGCAACGCGTCGTCGAAGTCCTTCGCCTTCGAGACCGCGAGCACCGGACCGAAGATCTCCTCCTGCGAGATCGTCGCCTTCGGGTCGACGTCGGCGATGACCGTCGGCTCGATGAAGTAGCCCTCTTCGTCGCGCACGTTGCCGCCGGCGACGAGACGTCCCTCACTCTTGCCGCGATCGATGTACTCCTTGATCTTCTGCATCGCCTTCTTGTTGACGACCGGCCCGATCTGCGAGTCGGCCGCCTCGGGAGGACCGATCTTCAGCGCCTTCGTCTTCTCGGCGACCATCGGCACGAACTGGTCGTAGATCGCCTCGTCGACGATGAGGCGCGAACAGGCGCTGCACTTCTGTCCCTGGAATCCGAACGCCGACGCCACGACGGCGCTCGCCGCTTCGTCGAGGTTCGACCACTCGCGGTCGACGATGATCGCGTCCTTGCCGCCCATCTCGGCGACGACCCGCTTGATCCAGAGCTGTCCCTTGTGCACTTTCGCCGCTTCTTCGTTGATGTGCAGGCCGACTTCCTTCGAGCCGGTGAACGAGATGAAGCGGACCCGCGGGTGCTGCACGAGCGGATCGCCGACCTCGCCGCCCGAGCCGGAGACGAAGTTCACGACGCCCGGCGGCAGGCCCGCCTCCTCGAGCAGCGCGAAGAAGCGCGCCGCGATCCACGGCGAGTCCGACGACGGCTTGAGGATGACGCAGTTGCCTGACACGGCGGCTGCCGTGGTCATGCCGCTCATGATCGCGAGCGGGAAGTTCCACGGCGGAATGACCGCGCCGACGCCGAGCGGGATGTAGACGAGCGCGTTGTCTTCCGACTCGATCTTCGTGATCGGCTGCTCGCCGAAGTACCGGTACGCCTCGCGCGCGTAGAACTCGAGGAAGTCGATCGCCTCGGCGGTGTCGGCGTCGGCTTCCGGCCACGTCTTGCCGACCTCGTAGACCATCGTCGCCGAGAATTCGTGCTTCCGCTCGCGCATCAGCTTCGCGGCGCGGATCAGCAGGCCGGCGCGGACGTCGACCGGCTGTCGCCTCCAGTCGTCGAAGGCTTTCCACGCGGCTTCGATTGCCTGCTCTACGTGGTCGCGCGTCCCCTTCTGGAAGCGGCCGAGAACCTCGTCCTTGTGCGCGGGGTTCGTGGAATCAAACGTCTCGAGACCTGTGATGTGATTGCCGCCGATCACGAGCGGGTGCTCGCGTCCAAATTCGCTCTTCACTTTCGCGAGCGCCGCTTCCATCGCGGAGCGGTTCTCGGGTTTGGAGTAGTCGGTGAGCGGCTCATTCTTGAATTCGGGAAGCATCAGGTGAGTCCTTTGCGGTTCAGATGTTGCAGCTTTGAGACGGCGCGCATGTTATCGGAATCGGTTCGCAGAGCAAGGCTGCTGATCGCGCTCGTCGTCTTTGCGGCGTGCGGCAGTACCCTGCCGTGGAACGACGCGCCGCCGCCCGACGAGGTGAATCTCTCGTTCACCATTCATAACAACTTGCTATTCCTTCCGTCGGCGAAGATCAACGGCCATCCGGGGCGCTTCTTCTTCGGCTCCGCGACTCCTCGGACCGTGCTCGATCCGCGGGCCGTGCCGCGCACGACCACATATGCGTTAACACTCGGTGAGCGCGCAACGCTTCCGTTCACACCGTTGTTCATGGATCTGCACGGGACAGGCGACGCGCTCATCGGCGCCGACGTCTTCGCGCAACGCGCCGTGACGATCGACTACCGCGCCGGGCTGCTGACGTATCAGAAGCTCGGCATCCATCCGGCGTACATGACACTGTTTCGTTTCAACGGGGAGCCCGCGGTCGACGTGACGATCGACGGCAAGCGGATGAGCGCGATCGTCGACACGGCGAGTCCAGACACGATCACTTTGCCCGCTCCAAAGGAAAGCCGCGGCCGCGCGCATGTCGTTGTGGGGACGAGTGATTTCGGCATGGTC
This sequence comes from Thermoanaerobaculia bacterium, assembly GCA_036003305.1. Classification (GTDB taxonomy): domain Bacteria; phylum Acidobacteriota; class Thermoanaerobaculia; order Gp7-AA8; family Gp7-AA8; genus DASXHZ01. Next base: position 12,762 of record DASYSN010000142.1, on the reverse strand, counting down.
GACGTCCACTACGCCGTCGTCGAACGGCCGCGCCTTGGCAATCGTCTCCTTTCGAAATTCCTCATCGGCATCGACTACCGCAACCATGTCGTCGGCATCTGGCGAGATCCGCGAATCCCGTAGAATCTCACCGTGCGACGCCTTGCTCTCGCCCTGCTCTTCGTTGCGACGACCGCCAACGCCCAGACGTTCGCGCTCAACGGCTTCTTCACCGCTCGCGAGGTGCACGCGAGCGGGCCGGAGACGTGGCTCCGCGGCGGCGAGGGACGCCTCCCCGCAAGCGACAGCGAGCATTTCGGGATCGCGCAGGTCGGCGCCGACTGGACCCCGTCGGTCTACTTCGGCGTCCACGCGCAGGGAATCGCGCGCAACGAGCCATCCGGCTACGGCGGGAAGCGCGCGGGTCTGGTCGAAGCGTACGCCGACGCGCACATCGCCGGTCTCACGCTCCGCGCCGGCCAGTTCTTCCTCGGCACGTCGCGCGAGAACACCGACCTGCTCTGGAACTCGCCGTACACGATCAATTACTCGGCGCTAAACAGTTGGATCGGCGAAGAGTTCCGTCCGGTCGGCGTCGACGCGTCGTACAAAGTCAACATGTTGACTGTCGGCGCGACGGCGTTCAAAGACAACGACACGATGGGAACGCTCCTCGCCTGGCGCGGATGGGACGTCGGCAGCCGTCTCTCGGTTTACAACGAGACGCTCCCGCTCCAGGTACCGGCGTCGTTCGTGTTCCAGATGCCCGGCACGCGTCCGTTCGAGAAGGACCTCGACGGCAAGACCGGCTACTCGGGACGCGCTCGCTTCAGCGTGCCCGACAAAGGCGTCATTCAGCTCACGGAGGTCAACAATCGCGGCGACCGCGGGCGCTGGGGCAACGAGTATGCGTGGGCGACGCGCTTCTACATCGCCTCCGCGCAACTCGGGAACGTCGACACGACGACGCTCGCCGCCGAGTACCTGTGGGGGAAGACCGCGATGGGCTTCCGCCCGCGTCCCGTCGTCGAGGCCGACATCGCATCCGGCTATGTCCTCCTTTCTCACGCCTTCGGCAAGAACCGCCTGTCCGCCCGCTACGACCTCTTCAACATGATCGATCGCGCGCATGCCGTCCCCGAAACATATGACGAGCACGGCCGTTCGTGGACGCTCAGCGTGCTGCACGACATCACCACTCACCTGCGCGCCGGCGTGGAGTTCACGCAGGTGACCGGCCATCGCGAAGATCCGTTCGACGGCCGCGCCGTCACGCTCGATCTCCGTTACTGGCTACACGTGGCGAAATAACGCGAAGCCCGCGCGTGTAGACTGACGGGATGTTCTGGAGGCGAGTTTGGACAGCTATCCGCGGTTAACCGCGCCGACAACGCGGGACCGCGTTCTGATCATCGCCCCCCATATCGACGACGAGATGATCGGCGCCGGCGGCTACGCGGTCGACGCGATCGCGAACGGCTCGGACGTCTACGTCGCGTTCCTCACCGCCGGCGACTGCAACAAGTTCTCGGCCCTCCTGGTGAACAAGACCCTCGGCCCGACGGCATCGAGCTACCTCTCGGTCGGCCGGACGCGCATCGCCGAGGCACACGCCGCGATGAAGCTCCTCGGCGTCGCGCCCGATCGCTACTTCATCCTCGGCTACCCCGACCGCGGCCTGAAGGACATCCTCGACAACCGCGAGTCGGTGATCAGTTCGAGAGCGACGAAGAAGCGCGCGGTGCCGTACGAGGAGGCGATGTCTCCCGGCTCGCCGTATTCGTTTTCGTCGCTGATGACGGACGTCGAGCAGGTGATCGACATCGCGAAACCGACGACGATCATCGCCCCGGTGGCGTTCGACGGACACGAAGACCACGCCGCCGCCGCGGAGATCGTCGACATCGCGGTCTCGGAGCTGGAGATCCAGCCGCGCCGCTTCGGGTATCTCGTTCACAGCGGCCGTATCCAGCGCTCGCTGGTCCGTTCGCCGAAACGCGCCCTGAATCCGCCGATGAGCATGCGTTCGCTCAGTTGGGCGACGTACGGCCTCACGCCGGCGGTCGCGAAGCGGAAGGACGCGATTCTGCAGACCTACAAGTCTCAGGGACCGTACATCTCGCTCCTGCGTAACGCCTTCGTCCGCAAGAACGAGCTGTTCTTCGTCTACGACGAAGCCGTGAGCGTGAACGCCATCCCGCAACCGCGCACCGCGATTGCACGCTAGCGCGGTGTGCGCGTTCCAACTGCAGTCCTCTTAGCGCTCACTTGTGCGGCGCCGGCCGTTGTTCGGCATCCGGCATCCGGCATGCGGCAGTACGACGTCCTCATCCTTCATGGTGACGTCATCGACGGCGCAGGCCATCCGCGCCGGCACGCTGACGTCGCGATCAAAGACGGCGTGATCGCCGCGATCGGCGACCTCTCGCACGCGACGGCCAGGACGCCGATCGACGCCTCGAACCAGGTCATCGCTCCCGGCTTCATCGACCTCCTCGGCCACTCCGAAGGCGCGGTGCTCATCGATCCGAACCTCGAATCGAAGGTCCGGCAGGGCGTCACGACGGAGGTCACGGGCGAAGGCCACTCCCCAGGCCCGATCAACGACGCGATGGCGGCCGAGGTGAATCGAACGAAGCCGCCCGGCTTCCCCGACGCGACGTGGCGCTCCCTCGCGGACTACATGCGGCAAATCGAGAAACGTGGCTCCGCGATCAACTTCGCGTTCTACATCGGCGCGGCGAACTCGCGCGAGATCGTCATGGGGGACGCCGACCGTCCCCCGACGCCGGAAGAGCTGAAGAAGATGGAGGCGATTACCGACCAAGCGATGCGCGACGGCGCCATCGGCCTCTCGACCGCGCTGATCTATCCGCCCGGCCGCTTCGCCACGACCGACGAGCTGATCGCACTCGCACGCGTCGCCGGCAGATACGGCGGCAGCTACTGGACGCACCTGCGCAACGAGGCGAACAACATCGACACGGCGCTCGACGAGGCGTTCCGCATCGGCCGCGAGGCGCACGTGCCGGTCAACGTCTTTCACCTCAAGACCGGCGGCGCGATGCGCGGCCACATGCAGGAAGTCGTCGACCGGATCGACCGCGCGCGCAAGTCGGGCCTCGACGTCGCGTCGCAGATCTATCCCTACACGGCGACGTCGACCGACCTGCAGTCGACCGTCCCCGCGTGGGCGCTGCAGGGCGGCTATCTGCAATTCGTGGCGCGGCTGAAAGACCCCGCGACCCGCGCCCGCATCGCAAGGGAGATTCGCGTCGGAGACGGTTCGACGATCCTCATCCGCGGCATCCCTGAGCCGACGACGATGAAGCAGTACGAGCGCAAGCGGCTCGACGTCATCGCGCGCGAGATGAACGCCACGCCCGCCGAGGCGGCGCTGCGGCTGTTCGAAGGGAGCAACGCCTCACCGATCGCGATCTTCTTCAACCTGCTCGAGTCCGACCTCATGACCGCGATGAAGCAGCCGTGGGTCGCGGTCGGTTCCGACTCCGGCGCGGTCGTCGGCGCGGCACGACAACAGGGCGCACATCCCCGCGCTTACGGTACGTTCCCGCGCATCCTCGGCCATGACGTCCGCGACGAACATCTCTTCACACTCGAAGAAGCGGTCCGAAAGATGACCTCTCTCGCCGCGTCACGCGCCGGCCTCAAGGACCGCGGGGTGATCGCGAAGGGCATGCGCGCCGACGTCGTCGTCTTCGATCCGAAGACCATCCGCGACACGTCGACGTACGAAGACCCTCACCACTTCGCCGAAGGGATCTCGAACGTCATCGTGAACGGCAATCTCGTTCTGCACGACGGCAAGATGACCGGCGCGCTGCCCGGAAAGATCCTCCGCCGCGGGTTGCCGTGACGGCCGATCGTCTACTTCGGCGTGAATTGCAGCGTGATGAGCGGCGTGCCGATCTCCACGCCGTTCGCTTCAGCGTGCGGATAGATGAAGAAGTTGAGCGGCTCGTTCGTGCGAGGCGTCAGCTTCAGGTCGCGGCCGACCGTGAACTGCACGCGCGCCGGGTCGAGGTTGCCGAATAGGTAGTTGCGCGCTTTGACGTCCGCCGCCTTCGAGCCATCCGAGGCGTCGACCGGGATCCAGCCGCGGCCCTTCACGTAGAACTCCGCCCAGCAGTGATATCCCTTCACGGTGCCGTCGGAGGCCGTGAGCGGGAAGCCGATCACGAAGCGCGCCGGGATTCCCTTCGCGCGTGCAAGCGAGATGAAGAGCGAGTGGAAGTCGGTGCAGTTCCCCTTCTTCACGTCGCAGGCGCGTTCCGTGTCGCCGTGGCCCCAGCCCGGCGCCACCTTGTCGTACGTCATGTTCGTGACGAGATAGTCGTAGATCGCCTTCGCCTGCTCGATCGGCTTCGTCTTGCCGGCGGTGATCGTGTCGGCGAGCTCCCGAACTCGCGGCGAGAGCGTCACGAGCCGGTTCGGTTGCAGCGCGCGTTCGAGGTCTGATTTCTGCGCGCTCGTCTCGAACGGATGATCCATCGTCTCTTCGCGCCGCGTCGCCGTGAAGTGGACTTTGACCGTCAAATCGCCCGGTTTCGGATTCACGATCGTCGTCGTGGCGTAGTGGTTGCCGAAGGCCTTGTCGACGTGCTTCTCCCACTTGTACGGTGATTCGATCTTCACGTCGCTGACCGTCTGCGCGCCCCGCGAGACCGGGAGCGGGATCCAGACAGTCATCTTCTGCACGCCGTCCGGAATGGAGCTGATGGTCGCGACGTAGGTCGCGTCGACCGACTTCGAGTTGTCGCCGAAAGCGGCGAGCGCGATGAGGAGCGAGAGGGCGGCGAAGACGGTCCGTTTCATACGCGGACAATGATATTCCGTCTGTAAAGCAGGCCGAGGATCAGCGCCCAGAACAAAACGAAACAGATGCCCCAGAGCAGCGACGCGAACTTGGCTGGGAAAAACGGCTCGAACGCGAGCTGGTACGTGAGCTGGTGGATCGATACCGGCTTCCCGCCGTAGTTCACCTTCCAGAGCGAGTCGATCGTCCGCGCCATCAGGCCCGACCCGACGAACGCGATCAGCGGATTCACGCCGTAGACGACGAACGGTTTCGTCCAGCGTCGCCAGTCGTTGACGTCGATCATCCAGAGGCAAACCGCCAGCACGACGCACGCAAACCCGGCCGTGAACACGACGTACGAACTCGTCCAGAGATTCTTGTTGATCGGGAACACCCAGCTCCAGAGGCTCCCGGCGAGCATCGCCAGGCATCCGCCGCCGAACAGACCCGCAACGCGTTTCAGCAGCGGCCGCTTCTTGTCGACGATCCACTCCGCCGCGATGATCCCGAGCAAACACGTCGCGATTGCCGGCAACGTCGACAGCGGCCCCTCGGGGTCCCACGTCTTCGTGCTCACCCACGTGTGATTCGTCGTCAACACCGCGCGATCGACCCACGCCGACAGCGTTTTGTCCGGCTGGTCGAGCGTGTCGATGCCGAGGACGCCGGTGCCGGGCACCGGAATCAGCGTCATGATCAGCCAGTAGCCGATGAGGATCGCGGAGGCGATGACGATGAGCTGCTTGCGCGTCTTCGCGTACGTCGCGATGAGCGCCGCGCAGATGTAGACGATGCCGATGCGCTGCAGCACGCCGAGGAAGCGCAGATGCGCGAAACGCCACGCGACGCGCTGCAGAAACGTCGGATCGGGATTCCCGGCCATCTTTCCCCACCAGAAGAACGGGAAGGCATTCAGCAGCAGCCCGAAGAGAACAATCAGACCGCCGCGCCGCAGGATCCGTTTCGGCTCTTTCTTCGACAGGTACGTGGTCACCCCGACGATGAAGAGAAAGAACGGAAAGACCAGATCGGTCGGCGTCCACCCGTGCCACTCCGCGTGCTCCAGCGGCGGATAAATCGCCGACCACGAGCCGGGATCGTTCACGAGCAGCATTCCCGCGACCGTCATGCCGCGGAAGACGTCGAGGGCGAGGAGTCGCTCTTTGACAGGTGCGACGGTGGACACGATGGAATGATAAGGGTTACGAGGTTACGCGGTTACGGGGTTTCGAAACTTCGCAACCTCGTAACCTCGCAACCATCATTTCATCAGTTGGCGGTAGACCATCAGATGCTTCATGGCACCCGTTCTGTCACCGCGCTTCTCGAGCAGTCCGGCGAGGTTGTAGTGCGCGTCGGCGTTCGCGGGATCGAGGACGAGCGCGCCGCGGTATGCGTTCACGGCGTCCGCCCAGCGGCCGAGGTCCTCCAATGCGACGCCGAGGTTGAACGCGGCGATCGGATGCTGCGGATCGGATTCGAGTGCCCTTCGATACAGAGCCTCGGCCGCCTGAGGCGCGCGCTCCTCATGCAGGATGCGGCCGAGGTTCACGCAGGCATCGGCGTGGTTCGGATCGAGCGCGAGCGAGCGGTCGTAGGCCGCCTTGGCATCCTCGGTCGAGACGTCCTCGAGCTCGCAGCCGATGTCGTACCAGTCTTCCGCCGTCCGCTCGTCTTCGCGCTCCGCGCGCGGAAAGAACGGCGTCGTGTTGCTCGGAGGCTCGAGATCGGAGACCGGAAAGTCGAAGAGCGACTGTCCGGACTCCGGGTTCCATACCGCGCCGCCGTCCCGGACGATGACGCGCTCGCCGTCGGCCGCAATCCGGACGCCCGTGAGCGACTGCCCCGCCGGCAGCTGCTCGCGCAGTTTCTCGAGCGCGCGCCGCACCTTGCGCTGCGGGATCTTCGCCGTCGACAGCTCGTTGGCGGTGCGCAGGAGGATCAGGTCGTGAAACCCGAACCGCAACTCGCCGCGGTCGCCGCGCTCCGGATTGAGAAACCCCTGGGAAGCGTAGGAACGAACCTGCGCGGGCGTCAGCCCGAGCATCGCCGCGACCTCGCGGACGGAGTAGGACATGTGGGCGGGATTTTACCCCGCCCTCTGGCGATCAGTTCAGACCCGTCGAATCGCTCGGAGGATCAGAATCAGAACGATCGCGCCGACAAATGCGGTGATGATCGATCCGATCAAACCGCCGGCGCCGATGCCGAGAACTCCGAAGAGCCAGCCGCCGAGAAGCGCGCCGATCACGCCGATCACGAGGTCCCAGAGCAGACCGCCGCGGCTCTTCATCACGATCGACGCGAGCCAGCCTGCGATCAAGCCGACGAGGAGAAACCAAATCAGTCCTGGCATATAGCCTCCTGCACTTGACGGTCACAACAGTGCAGGGACGATGCCTATTGTAGGGGCCGGCTCTCAGCCGGCCCATGGTGCGGCTTAGAGCCGCACCCTACACGGCTATCGGGCGCGTGCTTTGGCTGCCATCGCGCCCTTCCGCGACGCCGGTTTCGCCGGTTTCCGCTTCGCCTCGGCTTTGATCGGCATCTTCGCCTTGGCCGTGGCGGGTGCAGCCGCGGCGCGCGGAGCGCGGCCGGCGAGACTCGCCTTGAGCGCTTCCATCAGGTCGATGACCTGGGCGCGCGGCTCCTCGACGTCGCTGGCGGTGATCTCCTCGCCGTCGATCTTCCTCTGGATCAGCGCGCGGACGCGATCCGCCACTTCGTCGCGGTAGTTCTCCGGATGGAACTCGTCGGCTGCTCCCATCTCGGCGAGCTGCACGGCCATCTTCAGCTCGTTGTCCTTCACGATAGGCTCGCCGAGATCGAGCTCGTCGATGGTGCGGACCTCGTTGGCGTAGTAGAGCTGCTGCATCACGAGACCCTTCCCGAGCGGGCGGACGACGACGAGGTAACCCTTGCCCCGCGCGGAGTAACGCGCCAGCGCCCAGCGGCCGGTCTGCTCGAGAGCTTTGGTCAGAAGCGCGTAGGCGCGATCGCCGCCTTTGTCAGGCGCGAGGTAATACGACTTCGAGAAGAAGACCGGATCGATCGTCGTGCTCGGGAGGAACTCGCTGATCTCGATCGCCTGCGTCGCCTTCTCTTCCAGCGCCTTCAGCTCTTCCTCGTTGAAGAGGACATACTGCCCCTTCGCGAACTCATAACCCTTCGCCGTCTCCGTGCGGTCGATGGTCCGCTCGTCTTTAGGGCAGAAGAGCTGCTGCTGAATACGGCTGCCGCAATCCCTATGAATCATGTTGAAGCTGATGCGCTCGGACGACTCCGCGGCCGAGAACAGCTTCACCGGAATCGAGACGAGACCGAAGGCGATCTGCGCGGTGGCAATGGCTCTGGGCATGACGACTCCTCAACACTCCCAACACATCGGATGTTTCAACGAGTTGTTTCGTTCGGGGCGACCAAATATTGTGCAGTGTGCCAGCCGTGAACGCAAATCGTCAAAAAATCTACGCCGCGGTCAGAAGAGTGCCGAGGGGCCGCGTGACGACCTACGGCGCCATCGCCGAGCTCGCCGGCCTCGAAGGCCACGCGCGCCAGGTCGGCTACGCGCTCAACGACCTGCCGAGCGGCTCGAACGTCCCCTGGCACCGCGTCGTGAACGCGCGCGGCGAGATCAGCCCCCGCAGCCGCGGCGACTCACACGAGCTGCAGCGGATGCTCCTCGAAGCCGAGGGCGTCGAATTCGACCTGCGCGGCACGATCGACCTCAAGCGGTTCGGCTGGCCTACTCGTCGTCCAAAGCCGTCACGACGTACGATGCTTCGGTGACCCTCTTCCTCGGCATCCTCTTCAGCGCCGTCGGCGGGGTGTACGCGTTCTACGGCCGGAAGACCTTTGACGCGTCGTTTCTCGTCTGCGGCGTGCTCCTCATGATCTATCCCTACTTCGTTCCGGGAGCGCTCCTGATCATCATCGTCGGCGCCGCGCTGATCATGTTCCCGATCGCGCGCCGGAACGAGTGGGTGTAGCGCCTACGTCGCCGGAATCCGGATCTCGATGCGGGCGCCGCCGGTGGCGCGGTTCAGGGCGATGACCTTTCCGCCGTGCTCGGCGACGATCTTCTGGACGATGGCGAGACCGAGGCCGCTGCCGCCGCGGCGGCGCGTGAAGAACGGCTCGAAGACGTGCGGGAGGTCTTCGGTCCGAAATCCGGGGCCGGAGTCGGTGATGTTGCAGACGATCGTTCCTCCGCCGTCGCGCTCTGCGCGGATCTCCACCGCGTCGCCGCTCTTCGAATAGTCGATCGCGTTCTCGACGACGTTCTTGAACACCTGCAGCATCCGGTCGGCATCGACGGAAACGCGCGGCAGCGAAGGCGCCAGCTCCTGCCGAATCTCGACCTGCTTCTCGCGCGCCTTCGGCGCACACACGCGCACCGCCTCCGCGATCAGCGGCTCGATCGACTGCACGTGCCGGATGACGTCCTGCGGACGGCCGAATTCCAGCAGGTCGTTCATCAGGCGCGTCAGGCGCGAAACATCGTTGCGGAGCGTGGAGAGATACTCCTTCGTCTCTTCCGTGACGCCGAACTCCGCTTCGAACGCATCGAGCGTCGCCGCGATCCCGAACAGCGGATTCCGCACCTCGTGCGCGACGCCTGCGACGAGCGAGCCTACCGCCGACATCCGCTCGCTGCGGCGAAGCGCCTCCTGCATCTCCTTCCGCTGCGTGATCTCGCGTGCCGCGACGATCGCCCGCTCTTCCCCAGCGATATTCGCGACGCGGAGGCTCGCTTCCGTCCAGAAGAGGTGGCCGTCGCGGTGCCGGCACTGCCACTCCATCAGATCGATCGGCGTTGCCGGCCGGAACAACTCCTGAACGTGCGCCTCCGTGAACTCCGCAACGCCGGAGCTGAGGTCGCGCGACCGCAACCCGACCATCTCCTCGTGCGAATAGCCGAACATCTCGCACGCGCGCCGGTTCGCGTCGATGACCAGGGTCGTCTCAACGTCCTGCACGATGATCGCGTCGTTGACCGACTCGAAAATCGACACGAAGCGGTCTTCGCTCTCGATACGCCGCGTCATCTCAGTCTGCAGCTCGACGTACCGCCCGTCGAGCAACTTCACCATCGCCTCGATCGAGTGGCAGAGGCTGTCGAGCTCCGCCGACGCGGCCGGAACGACCGGATGTTCGTAATGTCCGCCACGACTCACCGCCACCGCGTAGCGCTCGATCGCGCGCACCGGCCGCAGGACCGTGAGCGACAACAGCAGATAAACAGCCGCGACCATCAGCACGTCGACGACCACCACCGTCGCGGCCAGCCGGATGCGAAGCTCGCGAAGATCGCTCATCAGAATCCGGTCGAGCGAGACGTACATGCGCACCTCTCCGAGGTAGCGGTCGTCCAGCGTCAGATCGGCCTTGTAAACGGGCATTCCCCGCGGCTCCGCCTTGCCGTCCCACGGCATCAGATTCCATTCGCGGTCGCGGATACGCCCATACGTCTTCCCGGCGGCTTCGACCCGGATGGCGTAGATTGATTTCGGACGCGCCATCGCCTCGATGATCTCTTCGATCTGCGGCCCGTCGACGTTCCAGACGGGAACGGCGAGCGCCACGCACGTCTCCCTCATCTGGAGTTTCATGAGCATGTCGAGCGTCTCGCGCTGATGCCTCGCCTCGCGGAAGTAATCGAAAACGAAATAGCCGCCGAGGAGCAGCGTCGTTACCGCGACGAGGAGAGCGGCGATCACCGTCGCGAGCGAATACCGGCTCCAGTCCTTCATCGGCCAGTCCGTCATCGATACGTCTGCGGATCGAACCAGAGCTTCTTGTCGGCGAACGGCGTCTCCGGGCCGACGTTCGGATTCGTGATCGTGAACAGCTTCCGCTCTTTGAGCCGCAGCGTCTCGATTTTCTTCTGTTGGTAGCGGTCGAAAATCTGATCGTACGTCCCGTCCGCGATCATCATTCGCATCCCCTCTTCCGCGCGCGCCGCAAGGCGCCGTCCCTCCTTCGTCTTCGGGAACCAGAAGTACATCGGCAGCGGATAGTAGAGAAGGATCGTCTGCTCGATCGCCAGCCGCTTCTCCTTCCCCTTCTGCTTCTCGTACTCGTCGAGCACTTCCGTTGCCGCGCGCAGAAAGACGTCGAAACGCTTCTGCTGGAGCATCTCGAACAGGCCGTCGTAGCTCGATCCGGTGACGACTTCGAAATGATTCGCGCGGAGAATGCCGACGTCGATCCAGCCGAGGCCGAGGCCGTACGTGAACTTGCGGAGGTCGCCGAGCGCGCGGACGTTCGTGAACCGCCCCTGTTCGCCGTCGCGAATCAGAAAGACACAGTAGCCGCCGAGATTCTTATCAACCGGAATGTGAATGCCGATCAGCTTCCGCTCGAATTCGGGCGTCGTGCTGAGATACATCACGTTCAGATCGCCCCTGGCGTTCAGCAGCTCGACGCGTTGCCGCTGCTCCGTCATCGTCTCTGATGCGATCATCAGATAGTCGCCCCACTTCGGCCGCGTCTTCTCCAACGCGGTGCGGAGAATCTCCCAGTGATACTGATAGCGAACATCCCGCGCCGATTCCGGCCCGTTGTAGACATAGCGCATGACCGGTTTCGCGGGCGCGAGCGCCAGCATCGCCATCACTGCGATACCCAACAAGGCGGCGCGGCGTCGGATCACCATTAGAATCTCGGGGATCGGTTCAATATACGCCTGATGCTTCGAAACCGCGTGTTACTCGTTGATGACGAAGAGGGCCCCCGCTTCGGCGTCCGGCGCTTTCTCAAGTCTCATGATTTTGACGTCGAGGAAGCGAGCGACTGCGCGACCGCGCGGATCCGATTCCGCCAGTTCCGTCCCGACGTGACGATCCTCGACTTCCGCCTTCCCGACGGCACCGCGCTCGACCTCATCCCCGAGTTCCGCTCGACCGACAACTCCGCGCTCATCGTCCTCACCGCCTATGCCTCCATCGACGCCGCGGTCGAAGCGGTGAAGCTCGGCGCGGAGCAGTTCCTCACGAAACCGGTGCAGCTCGACACACTACTCGTCGTCATCGAGCGAATCCTCGACAACCAGCGCAACCGGCAGCGGGCGCTTGTCGGCGCGGCCAAGAGCGACGCTAGCAGCCGCGTCGATCCGTTCCTCGGCGTCAGCAGCGCCATCCGCGATCTTCGCGAGAAAACCGACGCCGTCCTGCGTACCGACAGCCCCGTGCTCGTGCACGGCGAGACCGGAACCGGCAAGACCGTCCTGGCGCGCTGGATCCACTCGAATAGCCGCCGGTCGGGCGAAGCATTCGTCGACCTCAATTGCGCCGGGATCTCGCGCGAGTTCCTCGAGACGGAGCTGTTCGGACATGAGAAAGGCGCTTTCACCGGCGCGACCGCGGCAAAGCAGGGCCTCCTCGAAGCCGCCAATCGCGGCACCGTCTTCCTCGACGAGATCGGCGACATGGACCTGCAAGTACAGGCTAGCCTGCTCAAGGTTCTCGAAGAAAAACGATTCCGCCGTCTCGGTGACGTCAAGGACCGCAACGTCGACATCCGGCTCATTGCGGCGACACACCACGACCTCCCGACGCTCGTCGAGCAGCAGCGCTTCCGCCGCGATCTCTACTACCGCATTAGCACCCTCGAGCTGACCGTGCCGGCGCTGCGCGAGCGGCGCGACGACATCCCGCTCCTCGCCCGCAGCATTCTCGAAGGCCTCGCGCGCGACCTCGGGCAGCGATCCGCCTCCATCAGCGCCGCGGCGGAGCGCATCCTCTGCCGGTATGACTGGCCCGGCAACATCCGCGAGCTGCGCAACGTCCTCGAGCGCGCGCTCCTCCGCGGCCATGGCGACGTCCTCGAAGCCGAACAACTCGTCATGCCTGTCGAAATGTCTTCGCCGGTGCAGTCAGTCACATCGCGCAGCGGCACGCTCGAAGACGTCGAACGCGATTACATCGCGCAGGTGCTCCGCGACGAGAACGGCAACATCGACC
>DASYSN010000141.1:0-36181 GCA_036003305.1 Thermoanaerobaculia bacterium | reverse complement strand
ATCTGAAGACGCGGCAGGTCACGCAGACCCTGCTGCAAGACGGCGCGTTCTACGGCGCGGCCTTCTCGCCCGACGGACATCACCTGTACGTCTCCGGCGGCAACACCGACCTGCTGTTCGTCTACGCCTGGGAAGATGGCGCGGCGACGTTGCAGAGCAAGTTCGTGCTCGCGACGGCGAGGAGCGCCGAGGGGACAGGCACCAGCTATCCGGCGGGCGTCGCGGTGTCGCCGAATCGGAAGTATGTGTACGTCGCGGAAGACGTCGGCGATCACCTGGCGGTCGTCGATGCAGCGACCGGCGAGATCGCACAGCGCTTTGCCACCGATCACTATCCGTACGCCGTCGCGGTCTCGCGCGAAGGACAGCTCTTCGTTTCAGCCTGGGGCGGAACGACGCTGTCGCAGTTTCACGTGCTCCCGAGCGGGATGCTTGCGGCTGTCGGCCGCATCGAAGTCGGACGACACCCCTCGGCGCTCGCGATTCAAGGCACGCGTCTCTACGTGACGCTCGCCGGCAGCGACCGGATCGCGATCGTCGACACTGCCCGGCGAACGGTCTCCGGCTACCTGCACGACGCAGCGCCGGGTGCTCCGCCGGAGGGGAGCACGCCGAACGGGCTCGCGTTCAGCTCCGACCGCAAACGTCTGCTCGTTGCCGAAGCCGACAACAACTGTGTGGCGGTGTTCGACATTGCGACCGGTTCGCTGCTCGGCCGCATTCCGGCCGACTGGTATCCGACCGCAGTGACCGAGGCTGGCGACGAGCTGTTGATCGTGTCAGGCAAAGGACACGGGACGCGCGCGAATCCCGATGGCCCGGTCCCGCTCACGAATTGGCCGGACGGAAACCCGACGGCTTACACCCTCGGACAACTGAACGGCAGCATGCGGTTTCTTCCGGGGCGGATCGCGGCGGCGGAGCTGGCGGCATTCACGCGGCGCGTCGCCGCGGCGAATCGCTGGTCGGAGCGGAAGACGGCGCGCCGCTACCCGCCGTTCAAGCACGTCCTCTACATCATCAAGGAGAACCGTACCTACGATCAGGTGCTCGGCGACATGAAGGAAGGCGACGGAGATCCGAGTCTCGTCTACTTTCCCGACGTCACCATCACGCCGAACCATCACGCGCTGGCCCGCCGGTTCGGCGTCTTCGATCGCTTCTTCGTCAACGCCGAGGTCAGCTCGCAGGGGCACATCTGGTCGACGGCGGCTTACGTCACCAACTACGGCGAGAAGCTGGTGCCGTCCGGCTACGCGAAGAAGCGCGCCGACATGGACGGCGAGGAGAGCGACGAGCCGGAGCGCGGGTTTCTGTGGTCGCTCGCGAATCGTTCGGGCGTCACGTTCCGCGACTACGGCGAAATGGTCGCCCCCGGCTGGCCGGTGACACAACACGACCTCGGCGCCGACATCAACACCGACTATCCGCCGATGGACCTGACCGCGCCCGATCAGAAGCGGGCCGACGTCTGGATCGCCGAACTGCAGCGGTTCGTCCGCGACGGCAACATGCCGCAATTCGAGCTGATGTGGCTTCCGATGGACCACCTCGCCGCCGGCCGCCCGGGGAAATGCACGCCGCGTGCGTGCATGGCCGACAACGACCTCGCGCTCGGGCGGGTCGTCCAGGCGCTCTCCCACAGTCTCTACTGGAAAGACACCGTCATCTTTGTGCTGGAGGACGACGCACAGGCGGGGCCCGACCATGTCGACTCGCATCGTTCCCCCTTCTTCGCCATCTCCGCATACAACCGCCCCGGAACGGTGCATCGCTTCGCGAACACGACCGACGTCATCGCGGCGATCGAAGACATTCTCGGGATGGGGCGACTCTCCAAATTCGACTACTTCAGCCGCTCGCTCGCGGACATCTTTGCGACCACGCCGGACCTGACCCCCTACGATCCGATCACGCCGAGGCAGGACCTGAACGAGAAGAACCCGCCGAAGACGGCGGCGGCGAGCCTGTCCGAGGAGCTGGACCTGAGCGGCCCCGATCGGGCGGACGATCAGCGGTACAACCAGATCCTCTGGATGATGCTGAAGGGAGAGGCGCCGCTCCCGGTCGCCCGGCACCTCTCGCCTCTACAGGCACTGGAGTCGAGCCAGGAATGTTCCGGATTTTGAGGGTGAATTCGGCCTGGCGAACGGAAGCGTAGCAAGGTGGATGTATAGATCGACGCTTTCCAGTAGAAAAGTGTGAGGGAGATCACGTAAAGTAGCGTTTACGCGACTTACGTTGTCCAAAATCCCATAACCGGTTGCCCAGCCGTCCCGCTGGGGCATAAACAATAGGAGGAGTGTCCATGCGTTTTAGAAACTTCGCGGTAGCAGTAGCTTTGTCGGCATTAGCGACGTCTGCGGCCTACGCGCAGGCGAGTCGTACGTGGGTTTCCGGCGTCGGTGACGACGCCAATCCGTGCAGCCGTACCGCGCCCTGCAAGACGTTCGCGGGCGCGATTTCGAAGACCGCCGCGGGCGGCGAGATCGACACCCTGGATCCGGGTGGATTCGGCGCGGTGACGATCACGAAGTCGATCACGATCGACGGCATCGGTGGCGGTGAGAGCTCGGTGCTCGTCGCAGGCACGAACGGAATCGTGATCTCCGCGGCTGCCACTGATTTCATCAACCTGCGCAACATTCAGATCAACGGTCTCCAGTCGGGTCTCGTCGGCGTGAAGGTGATCAACGCCGGCACGGTGACCATGGACAATGTCGCGATCTTCGGTTTCACGCAGCGATCGGTTTCGATCGAGAGCACCGTGAACTGCAACGTCGAGATCCGGAACTGCAGCTTCACGCGCGCGGCGCAGAGCGGCTTCGTCGTGATTCCGTCCTCCGGGTCGCCGACCATCAAAGTCGACCTCGAGGACACCCTCATCTCGAATAACGGCGGCACGGTCGCCGGCGGTGGCTTAGGCCTCTTCGCCTCGAATGGAAGCGGCTTGATTCGCATCATCGCGAGGGACTGCAACATTTCCGAGAACGCCTCTGCGAACGTCGGCGCCGATGGTGTCGCCGTCATCTTCCTCGACAACTGCTCCATGTCGAAGGGTCTCCAGGAAGGTGTGAAGGCGACGAACGGCGGCGTGGTGCTGCTTGCGCGTTCGACCATCTTCTCGAACACCGGCGCTGCAGTGACAACGTCAGCCGGGTCGGTCTTCACGTACGGCGACAACTACATGGCGAGCAACAGCAGCAACAACACCGGTTCGGCCGCGTCGCCTGGCAAGCAGTAATCGGATCCACATCGGTCTTTTCCAAGGCCCGCGCTTCGGCGCGGGCCTTTCTTTTTGGTGGCATAAGGGCTGGAACGCCTAACGGGTAAGCCATTGCGCTAGTCTTGCGTCCATGAGCCGCTCACTCCGCTTTCTATTCCTCATCGTCGTCGCCGCGGCGGCGTTCGCGCAGCCTGCGACGAAATATCAAATGCCGCCGAAAGAGCTGGCGGACCTGGTCGACGCGCCGGCGTTCCCGGTGCCGGTCGTCGCGCCCGACTCGCAGCGAATGTTGCTCGCCGAGCCGCCGCCCCTGCTGACGATCGCCGATCTCGGCGAGCCGGAGCTGAAGCTCGCGGGGATCCGCTTCAACCCGCGGACGCACGATGAGCCGCGCGCGCTCTACTTCAAGAAGCTCACGTTCATCACGTTCCGCGATGGAGCGAAAAGCGAGGTCACGGGCTTGCCGGAGAACCCGCGCGTGCGGCACATCGCCTGGTCGCCGGACTCGAAGCGGATCGCGTTCACGGTCAGCATGCCGGATGGCGTCGAGCTGTGGTCGGCCGGCATCGACGGCAAGGCGAGCCGCGTCGGGAAAGTCATCCTCAACCTGACGCTCCCGGGCGCACCGTTCCATTGGCTGCCGGCGAGCGACGCCGTCATCGCGAAGATGCTCTATGACGAACGGCCGCCGGCGCCGGAAGTGGAGCGCATCCCGGAAGGGCCGGTCGTGCAGGAGACCGCCGGACGGAAAGCGGGCGTCCGGACATTCGAGGATCTGCTCAAGAACGAGAGCGACGCGGCGCTGTTCGACTGGCACGCGCAATCGGAAGTGATGCGCGTCGGCCTCGACGGATCGGTCAAGGGGATTCTTCGCTACGGCGCGGTGACGAGCGCGACGCCGTCGCCGGACGGGAAGTGGGTGCTCATCGAGCAGCTCCATCGGCCGTTCTCGTACAACGTCCCCTACAATCGCTTCCCGGTCACGATCGACGTCTTCGGCGTCGACGACGCGATGCGGTATCGCACGATCGGCGACCTGCCGCTCGCCGAGGATGTGCCGATCGACTTCGACGCCGTGCGGCAGGGGCCGCGCGACGTGGAGTGGCGGGACGACAAGCCGGCCACGCTCGTGTGGGCCGAGGCGCAGGACAAGGGAAATCCGCGGGTCGAGGCGGCGGTGCGCGACAAACTCTTCACGCTCGACGCGCCGTGGAACGCCGCGCAGCAGCCGCAGCTCCTCGCAGCCTTGCCGCTGCGTTATGACCGCATCGAATGGGGCGGCGACGACCACGCGCTCGTCACGATGTCGCGGTGGCGCGACCGGAAGTCGCAGACGATCGCCATCCAGCCGGCCAATCGCGACGCCGCGCCGCGAATGATCTTCGACCGTAGCAGCGAGGACCGCTATGGCGATCCGGGGCGTCCGGTGCTGACCTACACGACGCTCGGAACGCAGGTACTCCGTCGCAGCGGCTCGTCGATCTATCTCATCGGCCTCGGCGCGTCGCCGGAAGGCGACCGTCCGTTTCTCGACAAGTTCGATCTGACTTCGCTCAAGGCGACGCGGCTATTCCGCTCCGTCGCTCCGACATACGAGCAGCCGCTCCTTGTGATCGACGACAACACCGTTCTGACCCGGCGCGAGAGCGTCACCGATCCGCCGAACTATTTCGTGCGCGATCTTCGCCGCAACAGCACGCGCGCGCTGACGCAGATCCCGAATCCGGTGCCGCAGCTTGCGTCGGCGTCGAAGGAGCTGATCCACTACAAGCGCGCCGACGGGCTCGATCTCAGCGGCACGCTCTATCTGCCGCCCGGCTATGACCAGAAGCGCGATGGCGCGCTGCCAGTGCTGATGTGGGCCTATCCGGAAGAGTTCAAGAGCGCGAAGGCAGCGGCGCAGGTAAGCGGATCGCCGTATCGCTTCACGCGGCCCGGCGCGCTGTCGGCGCTGCCCTTCGTGGTGCGCGGTTACGCAGTGCTCGACAATCCGTCGATTCCGATTCTCGGCGAAGGGAACAAGGAGCCGAACGACACGTACGTCGAGCAGCTCGTCGCCGGCGCGAAGGCGGCGGTCGATGAGCTCGTGCGGCGCGGCGTCGGCGACCGCGACCGGATGGCGGTCGGCGGCCACTCGTACGGCGCGTTCATGACGGCGAATCTCCTGGCGCACTCCGATCTCTTTCGCGCCGGCATCGCGCGCAGCGGCGCGTACAACCGGACGCTGACGCCGTTCAGTTTCCAGGCGGAGGAGCGGACGTTCTGGGAGGCGCCCGAGACCTACATGACGATGTCGCCGTTCCGCTTCGCCGACAAGCTCAAGGCGCCCATCCTCCTGATCCATGGCATCGACGACGACAACTCCGGTACGTTCCCGATCCAGAGCGAGCGTTTCTTCCAGGCGATCAAAGGCCTCGGCGGGACGGCGCGGCTGGTGATGCTGCCGTACGAGGCGCACGGCTACCGCGCGCGCGAGTCGGTGATGCACATGCTGTGGGAGATGGATCGCTGGCTCGATAAGTATGTGAAGAACGCCAAGCCGCGATGACGCCGGAGCAGGTCATCGCGGTCTTTCGGAGCGGCGCCGCCTCCACGGCGATCGGTGTCGCTCTGATCACGATCGCGCTGGCGCTGCTCGCGTTCGCACTCGTCGGCCGCGTCTTCGCGAATGCGGCGCTTCTCGCCGCGGCGTCGTTCGCGGGCCTCTACGGTGTGCGGCTGATCGTCAACGCGCCGTTCACGCCGTTGCTCGTCCACGGCGCATGGCTTCCGTACGTCAGCTCCGCGCTCGAGTACCTCGTCCCGATTCCGGCGACGCTGCTCGTGCAGTTCGCGTTCACGCGGAGACTCAAACGGGTCAATCAGGCGCTGGCGCTCCTGGCGATCGCGATTGCCGTCTTCGCCATCCCGTTCGAGGTCGCAACGCACCGGCCGTTCGCGCTCAAGCCGCTGATCGACACCGTCGTCGTGCTGTTCATGCCGGTGTTCCTCCTGAACCTGATCCTGGGCACCGACGACAACGCCGCTGACCGGCGGACCGTGCGCTGGGGATCTGCGGTCTTCGTGCTGTTCGTGTTGAACGAGCACTTCGGCTATCGCGGCACCGAGGCGATCGGGTTCGTGATCTTCGTCGGCAGTTTCATCCTGATGCTGATGCGCCGCGCGGTCCGCAGCCAGGTGCGTCTCGGCTCGGTCGAGAGCGAGCTGGCGACCGCGCGGAAGATCCAGATGTCGATCATCCCGCGGACGCCGCCGCGCGTGAACGGGATCGACATCGCGACGGTCTACACGCCGGCGGCCGAGGTGGCGGGCGACTTCTACGATTTTCTGGGCGTCGATGACGATCATTTCGGCGTCCTCGTCGCCGACGTATCGGGCCATGGCGTACCTGCGGCACTGGTGGCGTCGATGCTCAAGATCGCGCTGGCGACGCAGTCGGCGTTCGCGACATCGCCGGCGGCGCTGCTCGCGAATCTCCACGCGCTCTTTCGCGGAAAGCTCGAACGGCAGCACATCACCGCCGCATACGCGTACATCTCCTCGGACGGCTCGGTCGTCGTCGCTTCCGCCGGCCACCCGCCGCCGCTGATTCGTCGCGCTTCCGGCGCAATCGAAGAGATCCCGACGCGAGGTAGCGTTCTCGCGCGATTTGCCGCATTCGAAGCCGTTGACGTGCAGGTCAACCTCGCGCCCGGCGACTCGCTCATCATCTATACAGACGGCGTGACCGAGGCGCTGTCGCCGGTTGGGGAGATGTGGGGCGAGGAGCGGCTGCGGGAGGCGCTTTCGTCAGGCGCCGACGTCGACGTGATCGCCCGGCAGGTGGAGCGATGGAGCGGCGGCCAATTGAGCGACGATGTCACATTCGTACGTGCGAATGTAAAATGAGGTCGTGAAACCGACTGCCGATCTCGTGCGAATCCTGCAGGCGCTCGGAGATCCGACGCGCCTACGGCTGCTGAACCTTCTCCGCGGCGGCGAGATCTGCGTCTGCTACTTCGTCGAGATCCTCGGCGAGCCGCAGCCGAAGGTGTCGCGCCATCTCGCATATCTCCGCCGCGCAGGGCTGGTCGATGCACGGCGCGAGGGGAAGTGGATGCACTACAAGCTCGCGGCGACGCCGCAGCAACCGGTGATCGACGCGATCCTCGATGCTGTAGCGGACGACCGCCAGATGCGGCGCGACCGGCTTGCCCTCGAGCGCGCCTGCTGCGCGTTGCGTCTGCCCGGCACGTTGCAATACGCCCCGCGGCCCAACATAGAAGCATGATCGACAGCGATGTGCGGCGGGTCGTCTACGAGACTGCGATGCGGTGCGGACGAATCCCGCTGGCCGAGGAGATCGCGAGCGAGCTGTCGGCCGATCGGGGCGAGGTCGTCGCGGCCTTCGGCCGGTTGGCGGACGCGCACATTCTCGTCCTCCAGCGCGATCGCGACGAGATCCTGATGGCGATACCGTTTTCGGCCGTGCCGACGCCGTTCCTGGTCGAGTCGGGAGGTGTCCGCGCTTACGCCAATTGCATGTGGGACGCGCTCGGGATTCCCGCGATGCTGCACGCCGACGCGACGATCGCGACGAGCTGTCACGACTGCGGGACGGCGGCGACGCTGGTCGTCGAGGACGAGCAGGTGAGAGACAGCGGCTTCGTCCACTTCGCGCTGCCGGTGAAGCAGTGGTGGAACAACGTCGTCTTCACGTGAAAGACGATCCTCTACTTCCGGTCGGAAGAGCACATCGATCGCTGGTGTGAGTCGTGGCGGATGACGCGCGGCGACGCGCTTCCGCTGGAGCAGTGCTGGCGTCTCGCGCAGGCGTGGTACGGCACGCCGAGGACCGATCCCGAGTGGAGGCGCCGAACGCCGCAAGAGACTCGCGATCTCTTTGCGGCGCTCGGCCTCACTTCCGAGTTCTGGGCGATTTAGTAGCGGCCGGTCCGGATGCTCTCGACGTGGCCGACGAGGAACAGGTCGCGGCCGGTCCAGTTGCCGGAGAGCGTGACGCGATCGCCGCGGTGCAGATCGTCGATTTCGACGCGGCGGTTGTTCCAATGATGGTCGTTACGCGTCATGTCGACGTTGACCATGCGTCCGTCGTCGAGGCGCAGCCAGAGAGTCTCTTCGCGGCGGTTGATTCGATCGATCCTGCCGTGGATCAGAACCGCGGTCCGGTAGACGGGCGGCGGAACGGGGCCCTGATCGAGCCAGTCGTAGCTGTCGGCGACGACGTAGCCGTAGCGCGGCTCATAGAACCCGCCGATGCGAATGTTGACGCCGACGCGGAGCGCTCCGTGTCCGTGGCGGCCCATGTTCAGGTCGCGAACCCAGAACGAATAGTCGCCGCGATCGAGCACCACGCGATAACCCTGCCGTTCGGGTGTGATCCTGGTCACACGACCCTCGAGTGTGACGTTGCGGCGATCGCGATCGTGGTCGTGCCGTTCGTAGTCACGGCCCTGATCGGCGACGCTGACTGTCGCAAAGAGTGGACGTCCGTCCGCGAACGCGGACGTGCCGATGAGCAGGGCCGCGGCCGCGATCCCTGTGACTTTGCTGAGGAAGATGGCCGTTTTCTTCATGTTGAACTCCTTTCGCTGTCTGTTCCTGTGGCAATCAATGCGCCATCTATCTCACGCCGCGTTTCAACGAATTCAGCGGCTGTACGTAGTGGCCGACGGAGGGTTCCCATGAAACGTCTGGCGCTCCTCGTGATCGTATCAATGGTCGTCGGCTGTTCGAGCTCGGATTACGACGACGGGCCGCGCCGTGGGCGAGGGGACTGGGGCGGTGATGCGCCCGCCATGGTCCGCGGGGGTGGGGGCGGGATGCTCGACATGATGCCTCCGGACGACTGGTGGCACGACTCGCGGATCGCCGCTGCCGTGAACCCGACGCCGGACCAGATCGCGAAGCTCGACCAGATCGCGAAGGACCACAGCGCCGACGATGTGACGCGGCTCACGCGCGACACCGAGGTAGCGATGCGCGACCTCCGCGGCACCCTCGACAGCGACTCGCCGGCCTCGAACGACATCGTGACCGCGGCAACGCGCGTGCGGACGCTCCGCAACGACGTCTTTGACCGTCAGATCCAGTTGCTCGCCGCCGAGCGGTCGGTACTCACCAAGCAGCAGTGGAAGGCGCTGCAGGACGCGATGCATGAACGTCCACGCGAAGAGCGCCGCGGCGGATACGGTCCGCGCGGCGGCGGCTTCGGCGGCCGTGGCCGTGGTCGCGGCCCGGGCTGGCCGGGGTAACCGCCGCGTGGGTTTTCCGTATGTTAGGCGCATGCGAACCTTCTGCGCCGCACTGGCAGCCGTCCTCTTTCTCGGCTGCGCTTCGGGAGTCTCGCGTTTCGAAAAGCAGCTGAGCGGCTTTCGAAGTGAGCTCTCCATTCCTGGAGTCTCCGCGGCGGTCGTCGAGGACGGCCGAGTGGTGTGGACGGGTGCGTATGGCTATGCCGACGTCGAGCACCACGTTCCCGCGGCACCCGAAACACCGTACGAAATCGCGTCGCTCTCGAAGCCGATCGGCGCGACGCTTCTCATGCAACTGGTCGAGCAGGGGCGCGTGAGCCTCGACGATCCGCTCTCGAAGCACTCGGAGGAGGTCCACCGGGACAACGCCAAGGTGCGCCATGTCCTCACCCACACGGCAGGTGGGGAAACTCCCGGCGAGAAGTATGAGTACAACGGCAACGCCTTCGACCTGCTCACCGACGTCGTGATCAAGGGTTCGGGAAAGCGGTACCGCGTGCTCCTTGCGGACAACATCATCGACCCGCTCGGGATGACCAACACTTCGCCCGGGAACGACATCGCGGACGGGCTGCTGAACATGGAGAAGATTCTCGGCGAGGCCCGCGCCCGTCATTACGCCGATGTGTTGGCGCGCATGGCCAAACCCTACAAACTGGGGAGCGACGGGAAGTTCGTTCCGTCGGTTGAAGACAACCGCGGAATCGGAACCGCGAACGGTGTCGTGACGACAGTGCTCGACTACGCGAAGTTCGACGCCGCGGTAGACGCTCACAAACTCGTTTCCGCCGCAACGCAGGAGCAGATGTGGACGAACCAGCGGACGAACGACGGGAAGCCGATCCCCTACGGCCTCGGGTGGTTCGTCCAGAACATCGGCGGGACGCGTGTCATCTGGCACAACGGCTATCTGCCCGGCCGTTACTCGACGCTCTATGTGAAGGTGCCGGCGAAGCGGTTGGCCCTGATCGTGTTCGCAAACAGCGACGCCCTCAGCGCGGGCTTCGAGCTCGCGAAAGGCGACGTCGCGCGTTCACCGATCGCGCGCGCCTTCCTTTCCGACTTCGGATTACTCGTACCGTAGCGCGTCGATCGGGTCGAGTCTCGCGGCTTTGCGCGCCGGATAGAAGCCGAAGAACACGCCGACCGCGGCCGCGACGCCGAACGCGATGATGATCGACGATGGGCTGACGACGATCGGCCACTTCAGGACGTTCTTCACGAGCTCGGAACCACCGGCGCCGAGGAGGATGCCGATGAGGCCACCGACGATCGAGAGCGTGATCGCCTCGAAGAGGAACTGCATCAGGACGTGACGTCCCTTTGCGCCGATCGCCATTCGGATGCCGATCTCGCGCGTCCGCTCGGTCACGCTGACGAGCATGATGTTCATGATTCCGATGCCGCCGATCAGCAGCGAGATCCCGGCGATGGAGATGAGGAGCGTGCGGAGGACGCTCATCTGCTGATTGTTCGCGGCGGCGATCTCTTCCTGCGACCGCATCATGAAATCCATGTCGGCGCCGGGGGGAATGCGATGCCGCTGTTTGAGGAGCGCCTCGATCTGGTCCTGCGCTTCCTGCACCTGGTCGGGTGCAGCCGCCGAGGCCATGATCATCGAGACCTTCGACTGCCCGGCGAGGCGCTTCATGACGGTGGTGTAGGGGGCGATGACCTGATCGTCCTGATCCTGTCCCATTGTGTTGCCGCCTTTGCGATCGAGCACGCCGACGACTTTGAACGGGACGTTCTTGATCCTGACTGTCTGTCCGACCGCGCCGCCCTGCGGGAAGAGGTTCTCCGCGACGGTGGCGCCAAGGACGCAGACCTTCGTCGCCGACTTGACGTCGGAATCGCTGAAGAACGTGCCGTCGGAGCAGTTCCAGGAGCGGATGAACGGCCAGTCGGGATTGACGCCGTAGACCGAAGTGCCCCAGTTCAATTCGCCGGCGACGACCTGCGCCGAGGTGCGCATGTTCGGTGTCACGTAGGCGACGGCGGGACACTCGGCTTTGATGGCGTCGGCATCTTCAGGCGTCAGCGTCGAGTTCCCGGTGAAACTCTTCGCGCCGCTCTGCGACGTGGCGCCGGGGAAGATCATGATGAAGTTCGAGCCGAGGGAGTTGATGGTGTCCTGGATCGCCTTCGAAGCGCCGTTCCCGATCGCCACGACGACGATGACGCAGCCGACGCCGATGACGATGCCGAGCATCGTCAGGAACGACCGCATCTTGTTGCGCGAGATCGCCTTCAGGCCGACGACGGTGATGTTGCCGAAACGCATGACGGAGTTTTTCATTTGCGTGCCTCCACCGGCACGGGCGGTGCGATGCCCTGCGTGTTGACGCGGATCTGGTTCACCCGCTCGTCGCCCTGAATGCGGCCGTCACGCACGGTGACGACGCGCTTCGCATGCTGGGCGATGTCGGGTTCGTGGGTGATGAGGACGACGGTTTTCCCGTCGTCATTCAATTTCTGAAAGATGCCCATGATCTCCTCGGACGTACGCGAGTCGAGGTTGCCGGTCGGTTCGTCCGCGAGAAGGATCGCGGGATTCGTGACCAGCGCGCGCGCGATCGCCACACGCTGCTGCTGGCCGCCGGAGAGTTGCGACGGATGGTTCCCTTCGCGTCCCTGAAGGCCGACGCGGTGTAGCGCGTCCATCGCCGCCTTGCGCCGTTCGGTGCGCGCGAGACCGAGCTCGCCGTAGAGGAGCGGAAGCTCGACGTTCTCCACTGACGAGGTCCGTGCGAGGAGATTGAAGCTCTGGAAGACGAAGCCGATCTTCGCGTTGCGAATGATGGCGCGCTCGTCGCGATTCAGTTCCGATACGTCGACGCCGTCGAGCTTGTAGGTGCCGCCGGTCGGACGGTCGAGGCAGCCGATGATGTTCATCAGCGTCGACTTGCCCGACCCGGACGGCCCCATGATCGCGACGAAGTCGCCCTGGTCGACGTTCAGGTTGATGCCGTCGAGTGCGCGGACCTCCACCTCGCCGAGGGAGTAGACCTTCGTCAGGTCGTGGATCTCGATGACGAACGGCACGCTACCGACCTCGGCCGCCCGGACGTCCGCCGCCGAAGGGACTGCCGGTCGCGCCGGTCGACTCGACCTTCGACGTCGCGAGGCCGATGATCACGTCCTGGCCTTCCTTCAGATTTCCCTCGACGACTTCGGTGTAGCGGCCGTCGGTGATTCCGGTGCGAATCTCGACCGGCTGCGGCTTCTTGTTGGCGTCCAGGATGTAGATGGTCTGTTGCTTCTTTTCCTGGGGTCCGCCGCCGCGGCGCCATCCGCGTCCGAATCCGCCCGCGGCGCCGGCAGGTCCGGGGGCGCCGCGTTGCGCCATCTGCGCCATGCCGCGGTTCTGGTCCGGCGCGTTGGCCGCCGCTGACTGGCCGCCGCTGCTCGTCGTCGCCTGCGCCGGCTCCTTGACCCCCTCGGGACGGAAGCGGAGCGCGGCGTTTGCGATTCTCAGCACGTTCTGAACGCGCGCGACGCTGATCGTCACGTTCGCCGTCATCTTCGGCCGCAGCTTTTCGTCAGGATTCGGCACTTCGATGATGACCGGATACGTGACGACATTCTGCGAGACGGTAGCGTTGAGGCGGATCTGCGAGATGCGTCCGCGGAACATCTCGTCCGGATACGAGTCGACGGTGAACCGCGCGAACTGTCCGACCTGGATGCGGCCGATGTCCGACTGATCGACGTCCGCCTGCACCTGCATCTTCGTCAGGTCCTGCGCGATCTGGAAGAGGGTCGGCGCCTGGAAGGAGGCGGCGACGGTCTGGCCGACGTCATAGGCGCGATCGACAACCACGCCGTCGATCGGCGAGACGATCTTTGTATAGTGGAGGTTCGTCTGCGCCGAGGAGAGGGCGGCGCGCGACTGTGCCACCTGCGCCTGCGCGCCCTCGTAGGCGGTCCTCGCGGAGTCGAGGTCGGCTTGCGCCGCGAGTCCCGCCGCGTTGAGCCGCTTCTGGCGATCGAAGGTGATCCTCGCGTTCGCCGCCTCGACCTGCGCCTTCGTCACGTCGGCCTGCCGCTGCTCGACCGTCTGCTGGAACGGCGTCGGGTCGAGCTCCGCGAGGAGCTGGCCCTTCTTCACATGGCTGTTGAAGTCGGCGTAAAGCCGGGAGATGACACCGGAGACCTGGCTGCCGACCTGTACGGTCGTGACGGCGGAGAGGGTGCCGGTCGCGGTGACGGTCATCGTCACGTCGCCACGGCTCGCCTTCTCGGTCTTGTACTGCTCGTCCTGCTTGCCGCGGCCGCGGCAGGAAAGCACAGCGGCCGCCATGAGGATGATTGCTGTCTTACGTCTCACTCTTGGAACCCCTTCGGGATACGACCCCGTGTGTCTGATGTTGAAAGCGACCGGAGTCTACTGCACTACTTGGACCGTGCTTATCGCACGGTGCGTGCTATGCTTCGCGCCCGATTTTCACCGAGAGGATCTCCTCATGGCATTGTTCTCCAAAGAAGCGCCTCCACCGCCACAGGCGCGTCCAAACACATCCGCCGGTGGTGCGCCGAGCGGCACTTTTTTCGGGCCGAACATCTCATTCGACGGGACGATTACCGGCAACGAGTCGGTAACGATCGAGGGGAGCGTGCACGGCAAGATCGACCTGCAGGCGAACCTGCTGGTCGGGACGAAGGCGCGTATCGACGCGACCGTCCACGCGAAGAACGTCACGATCGAAGGCAAGGTCGTCGGCGACGTCTCGGCCGATGAACGCGTCGAGCTCGTAGCGAGTGCCACGGTCGAAGGGAACATCAAGGCGCCGAAGGTCATCGTGGCCGACGGAGCCCGTTTCCGCGGCAGCGTCGACATGGGATCCGCCAAACCACGGGAAGATGCCGCGTTCAATGCGGCGAAAGTGAAGTGAATATGCCCACCACTGCGACAGAGCAGCTTTTCGAGAAGTACTCCCTCCGCGCGCCGCGCGACTACAAGAATTACGTCAACGGCGAATGGGTCGCCTCGAAATCGGGGAAGACGTTCGACGACGTCAACCCGGCGAACAGCGACGATCACATCGGCACGTTCCAGGAGTCGAACGCGGACGACGTCCGCGACGCCGTCGACGTTGCGCACCGCGCGTACAAGAGCTGGCGTCTCGTGCCGGCGCCGAAGCGCGCGGAGTACCTCTACCGCGCCGCCGCCATCCTGCAGCGCGACAAGGAGAAGATCGCGCGCGAGATGACGCGCGAGATGGGGAAGGTGCTCGACGAGACGAAGGGCGACGTCCAGGAGGCGATCGACCTCGCGTACCTGATGGCGGGCGAAGGGCGGCGGCTGTTCGGCGTCACGACGCCGTCCGAGCTGCCGAACAAATTCAACATGGCCGTCCGGATGCCGATGGGCGTCGCGGGACTGGTCACGCCGTGGAACTTCCCGATCGCGATTCCGGCGTGGAAGACGATGCCGGCGCTGGTCTGCGGCAACACGGTCGTGATCAAGCCGGCGTCGCAGACGCCGCTGGCCGTGATCATGCTCGCCGAGGCGTTCGAAGAGGTCGGCCTGCCGAAGGGCGTGTTCAACGTGGTGACCGGCGGCGGACGCGAAGTCGGCGAGCCGCTGATCGCCGACGAGCGGGTGAAGATCGTCTCGTTCACCGGCTCGACGGAAGTCGGGCGCACGATCTCGGTCGCGTGCGCGCCGCAATTCAAGAAGGTCCACCTCGAGATGGGCGGCAAGAACGTCATCATGGTCATGGACGACGCCGACGTCGATCTCGCGGTCGACGGGGCGCTCTGGGGCGCGTTCGGAACGGCGGGGCAGCGCTGCACCGCGGCCTCGCGCGTGGTCGCGCACAAGAAGATCCACGACGAGTTCGTCGAGAAGCTGTCGGCGCGCGCGAAGAAGATGCGCATCGGCTTCGGTCTCGACAACATCGACATGGGGCCGAACATCAGCGCGTCGCAGATCGAGACGGTCAAGAAGTACGTCCAGATCGGAAAAGACGAAGGCGCGACGGTCGCCTGCGGCGGCGCGGAGCTGACCGACGGCGCGTTCGCCAAGGGTCACTTCCATCAGCCGACGGTGTTCGCCGACGTGAAGCCCTCGATGCGCATCGCGCAGGAGGAGATCTTCGGGCCCGTGACGTCGGTGATGAAGTGCGACTCGCTCGAAGAGGCGATCGAGATCGGCAACGGCGTCCGCTACGGGCTCTCGTCGTCGATCTACACGCGCGACGTGAACAAGGCCTTCGTCGCCATGCGCGACATGTACACCGGAATCTTCTACGTCAATGCGCCGACCATCGGCGCCGAGACGCACCTGCCGTTCGGCGGCGTGAAGGAGACCGGCAACGGCCATCGCGAAGCGGGCGTCGCCGGCATCGACGTGTTCACCGAATGGAAGTCGATCTACGTCGACTATTCGGGATCGCTGCAGCGCGCGCAGATCGATACGGAAGAGATCTAGATGAGGTTCTCAGTTGTCGGTTGCCTGTTTCTGCTCGCCATTCCGGTGTTCGCGCAGGAGGCGACCGACAAGGTCATCGATCGCGCGCTCGCCTCGAACAGCGCGTGGGAGACGCTCGAACATCTCACCGACAACATTGGGCCGCGGCTGTCCGGATCGCGCAATGCCGCGATCGCGGTGAAGTACACGACCGACCGTTTTCGCGAGTGGGGGATCGACGTTCGCGACGAGAGGGTCATGGTGCCGCACTGGGTCCGCGGCGAAGAGCACGCGTCGCTCGTCTCGCACAACAACCAGAAGATCGTCCTCACGGCGCTCGGAGGCTCGGTGGCGACGCCGGCCGCGGGCATTACCGCGGAGGTCGTCGAGGTCGGCTCATACGACGAGCTGAAGCAGCTCGGCTCGAAGGTCAAGGGAAAGATCGTCTACTACAACAATCCGATGGACATGGACCTCGTCCGCGGCGGCCGCTCGTTCGAGGCCTACCGCCGGTCGGTCGAGTTCCGCGGCTCCGGCGCGTCGCACGCGGTGGAGTACGGCGCCGTCGCCGCGGTGATTCGCTCGGTCGGATCGGCGTCGCTCCGGACGCCGCACACCGGTGCGATGCGCTACGACCCGAAACTGCCGAAAATCCCTGCCGCCGCGATGACCGCCGAGGATGCGATGCTCGTGCACCGGCTCCTGGCGAAAGGCGAGAAGGTGCGCATGCATCTCGTGCTCACGCCGAAGACGTTGCCCGACGCCGAGTCGGCGAACGTCGTCGCGGAGATTCGCGGGAGCGAGCAGCCCGACGAGATCGTCCTCGTTGGCGGGCACCTCGACTCGTGGGACCTCGGCACGGGCGCGATCGACGACGCCGGCGGCGCCGCGATGTCGATGGAGACGTTGCATCTGATCAAAGAGCTCGGCCTGAGGCCGAAGCGAACCATCCGCTGCGTCCTCTTCATGAACGAAGAGAACGGACTCCGCGGCGGCCGCGGTTACGCGGCGGCGCACGGGAAAGAGAAGCACGTCGCCGCGATCGAGACCGATTCGGGCGTTGCGGCGCCAACCGGATTCGACACCACGTTGAAGGGCGACGCGCTGACGGCGTTCGAGGCGAAGACCAAGCCGCTCGGACGCGTGAACGCCAATCGCTTCTCGACCGAGGGCGAGACCGGCGCGGATACTTCGCCGCTGACCGAGGCGGGCGTGACCGGCTTCGGCTTCGTCCCCGAGCCGTTGCACTACTTCGACTATCACCACTCGCCGGCCGACACCCTCGACAAGATCGACCCGAAGGACCTCAGCGCCGACGTCGCGGCAGTGGCAGCGCTGACGTGGATTCTCGCGAACTGAGCGCGTAACACGTCACGCATTCAAACTTCCGTAGCGATTCTGCGGTGGTTTGAATTGCGCGCTCCGCAAACACATCCGTGTGATTTCCCATGCGATGTGTTTTCAGCAGGTTGTGAAAAAGCGGTACGCGGTCGTCTTCCTGCAAACAGAACAGATGTTCTGTTTGCGGACTCAGCAATTGCAGTTGCATACCGAAAAAGGAGGAGTAATGAAGCTTCACCGAGTATTAGCGGCCCTGTCGGTGCTGCTGCTCGCGAGCGTCAGCGCATTCGCGCAGCTCACGACCGGCAACCTGACGGGCACCGTAACCACGGCGGGAGCGCCTCTGCCCGGCGTGACCGTCTCGCTGACGGCGCCCACGCTGCAGGGGACGCGCACGACCGTCACCGATTCGAACGGCGCATACAACTTCCAGGGTCTGCCTCCCGGCGACTACACCGTGTCGTTCGCGCTGGAGGGACTCACGACCGTGACGCATCACGTGAAAGTGAGCGTCTCGGAGACCTCGCGCTCCGACGCCGACATGAAAGTGAATGCGGTGTCGGAATCGATCACCGTCACGGCGAGCTCGCCGGCGGTCCTCGAGACGCAGCAGGTGCAGACGAACATCACCTCGCACCTGGTCGAGAACCTGCCGATGGGGCGGACGCTCGTGGCGACGACGAACCTCGCGCCGAACGTCACGCCGACCGGCCCGGGCGGCGGTCTGATCATCGCCGGCGGCCAGTCGTATGACAGCACGTATTACGTCGACGGCGCGGTGGTCAACGAAGTGCTCCGCGGCCAGCCGCAGAACCTCTTCATCGAAGACGCGCTGCAGGAGACCACGGTGCAGTCGGGCGCGATCTCGGCGGAGTTCGGCCGGTTCACCGGCGGCGTCGTCACCGCGGTCTCGAAGACCGGCGGCAACACGCTGACGGGCAGCCTGCGCGACACCGTCGAGCGTCCGAGCTGGACGTCGCAGTCGAAGTTCACGCCGTTCCCGATTACCTCGAACAGCCTGCAGTCGACCTACGAAGGGACGCTCGGCGGACCGATCGTCAAGGACCGACTCTGGTTCTTCGGCGCCGGACGCTATTTCAACCTCAATACTCCGGAGGCCTTCACCAAGGTTCCGGGCGACCCGACGGTCGTTCCGTACTCGGCGGCGGACAAGGAAGAGCGGCTCGAGGTCAAACTGACCGGCCAGATCACGAACAATCACTCGCTGACAGGCAGCTACTTCAACATCTCCCGCCACCAGACGGGCAACTGCCAGGGCGGTTGCCTCGAGGCGGCAGCGCTTCAGGCTCCCCGTTCTCTCCCGAACAAGTTCTACACGTTGAACTACGACGGCGTGATCACGAAGAACTTCTTCCTCGAGGGCAACTACGCCAAGCAGCTCTTTTCGTTCGTCGGCGGCGGCGGTGTGCAGGGTCCTCCTGAGACCAACACCCCGATCAACGTGATTCCGGCTGGCGGCTACGCGAACAACCCGCTCTTCTGCGGCAACTGCAGCGCGCCCGAACAGCGCAACAACCAGAACGCGAAGCTGAAAGGGACGTACTTCTGGTCGCCGAAGAACTGGGGCACGCACAACCTTTCGGTCGGCGTGGAGAACTACAGCGACTTCCTCAAAGGCAACAACGAGCAGTCGGGCTCGAACTTCATCATCTACGACTACGACAATCCGACCCGCGCGGCGAACGGTGGGCTCAATCTCAACATGGCGCCTGGCGACGGCCTGATCATCTGGTTCCCGATCCTGCAGGCGTCGGAGGGCAACAAGCTCAACACCCGTTCGCTCTTTGCCAACGACAAGTGGGACTTCGGCTCGCACTGGAGCTTCAACATCGGCGCGCGCTACGACAAGAACCACGCGCATAACCAGGCGGGTGCCACGATCGCCAACGACTCGAAGATCTCGCCGCGTCTCGGCGCGATCTACGACGTCATGGGCAACGGCAAGGTCCGCCTCAACGCCAGCTACAGCGAGTACGTGTCGAAGATCGCGGAAGGCAACGTCGCCGACGTCAGCTCTCCCGCGGGCGCCGGCTCGTATCTCTATTGGTATTACGCGGGCGACCCGATCACGAACGCGACGCCCGCGCAGATGGACCAGCAGGTCTTCTCGTGGTTCAACAGCGTCGGCGGCACCAAGAACACGGACTTCCTCCTCGGCGGAGCGACCTCCGGTATCTCGACCGTCATCAACGGCACGCTCAAATCGCCGGGCGTGAAGGAGTGGACGGGCGGCATCGGCAGCCAGATCACGCCGCGCGCGTTCCTCCGCGCCGACTACCAGTACCGCAAGTGGAACAACTTCTACACGCAGATCGTGAACACGACGACGGGCCAGGTCTTCGATCCGCTCGCCAACCAGAAGCTCGATCTGAACTTCGTCGAGAACACCAACGACTTCCGGCGCACGTACCGCGCGATCATTCTGCAGGGCGACTACCACCCGTTCACGCGTCTCGACGTCGGCGGCAACTGGACGCACTCCCGGCTCTTCGGCAACATCACCGGCGAGAACTCCGGCGGCGGACCGTTCGTCTCGAGCGGCCCGGGCTACTATCCGGAGTTTTTCGGTTTCGCCAACAACAATCCCACCGGGCCGCTTCCGCAGGATCAGCCGAACAAGGTCCGCGCGTGGGTCAGCTATGACCAGCCGACGAAGTTCGGCAACTGGAACATCTCGTGGCTGCATCGCTACGACTCCGGCACGCCGTACTCGGCGGCCGGGTCCATCTACGTCGTGCAGAACAGCCGTTGTCCGACATGCCCGGCGAATACCTTCGGGTACGACGCGGTGCACATCAATAACTCGACGACCGGAACCTACTTCTTCAGCGCACGTGGCGCCTTCCGGACGGACAACATCACGAACGACGACCTCGCCGTCAACTGGTCGATCCCGGTGTCGCACGCCAGCTTCTTCATCGAAGCGAAGGCGTTCAACGTCTTCAACAAGCAGGCCGTGACGGGCGTCAATACGCAGGTTCTCACAGCATTCAACTCGACCTGCAAGCAGACGACCGGTGCCCATGTCGGCGCGCGTTGCGCGGGCTTCAACCCGTTCACCGACACGCCGGTCGAGGGAGTCAACTACGTACTCGGTCCGCAGTTCGGCCAGCCGGTCAACCCGGCCGGCGGAACGTTCGGCCGTGCAACCGCGGGTGACATCCAGTTCCCGCGGACGTACCGTCTGTCGCTCGGTCTCCGCTTCTAGTTTTTGTTTTCTCTCGTGTGGCGCGGGCTTTCGAGCCCGCGCCCTTTTCATTTCAGGCCCGAAATTTTGGCGATAGCGCCCCGATTACCCCTCGGCGTGAAACGGGCGGCCCTTCTCCTCGCCGGCGCGCTCGCCCTTGCCGGCTGCGCGCGCCACGAACGCGAGACGTATCGCGGCGCGCCGGTCATCCTGATCTCGATCGACACCCTGCGCGCCGACCATCTCCCGATGTTCGGCTACCGCTCCGTCGACACGCCTGCGCTCGATGCACTGCGCCGCGACGGCATCCTCTTCACCAACGCGTATTCGCAAGTGCCGCTCACGTTGCCGTCGCACGCGGCGATCTTCACCGGCCTGCTCCCGCCCGACAACCACGTCCGCAACAACATCGGCTACTCGCTCGACGCGAAGGTGCCGACGCTTCCCGGCGTGCTCCACGACGCCGGCTACGCGACCGGAGGCGCCGTATCGGCGTTCGTGTTGCGCGGCTCCGCCGGCCTCGCGAAGTCGTTCGACTTCTACGACGACAAGATCGAGAACGTCCCGGGGAAAGCGGTCAGCGGTCTCCAGCGCTCCGGAACGATCACGGAGTCGATCGCGAAGGAGTGGGTCTCGCAGCACGACGGCGGCCCGTTCTTCTTCTTTCTCCATCTCTACGAACCGCACTCGCCCTACACGCCGCCGGAGCCGTTCTTCTCGCGGTACGCGTCGAAGTACGACGGCGAGATCGCGACCGCCGACTCGATCGTCGGCGACTTCATCGCGTTCCTGAAGAGCCGCGGCATCTACGACAAAGCGATCATCGTCTTTCTCTCCGACCACGGCGAAGGACTCTCGCAGCATGGCGATCCCGAGCACGGCATCTTTCTCTACCGCGAAGAGATCCACGTGCCGCTCGTCGTGAAGCTGCCGAAGTCGGCGCGCGCCGGCCAGACGATCGCCGATCTGGTGGCGCTCGTCGACGTCCTCCCGACCATCACGCAGCTGACCGCGACCACCGCGCCGGCGCACATCGACGGCGTCTCGCTCTTCGCGAAGCACGACGCGAACCGCCGCATCTACAGTGAGACGCTGTACCCGCGCATTCACCTCGGGTGGAGCGACCTGTACTCGCTGACGGATCATCAGTTCGAATTCATCAAGGCGCCGCGCGCGGAGCTCTACGACGTCGTCCGCGATCCGGGCGAGCAGAAGAACGTCATCAGTGACGAGCGGCGCGTCTACGCGTCGATGCGGGCGGATCTCGATCGAATGGCGCCGCCGTACGAGTCGCCGTCGCGCGTGGACCCCGAGGAGGCGAAGAAGCTCACCGCCCTCGGGTATCTCGGATCGACCGCCGCAACTCCCTCCGGTCCGCTGCCCGATCCGAAGGACCGCATCGGCGAGATCGCCGATCTCCTTCGCGCCGGAACGCTGGCGCACGACGGACGCGACGCCGAGGCCATTCCGCTATTTCAGAAAGTGCTGGCGGAGAACCCGAGGCTCGCGGACGGCTGGAGCCAGTACGGCACGTCGCTCGAGCGCGACGGCCGCTTCGAAGAGGCGATCGCCGCGTATCGCCGCGCCGCCGATCTCTCTCCGGAGCTCGCGCCGTGGATCTCGATCGGATCGCTCCTGCTGAAGATGAAGCGCTACGACGAGGCGGCGCAGCATGCGCAGCTCGCGATGAAAGGAAACCCCGGCGGCGCGCACATTTTGCTCGCGCGCATCGCTCTGGCGAAGAACGATGCCCGGACGGCGGAGAACGAAGCGCGTGCCGCCGAGGACGACCCGTACTCCGGCATTCCGGCGTCCGTGCTCATCGCGCGCATCTGGTCTGAGCAGGGGCGCGCGGCCGACGCGCTGGGACTCATCGAGAGCACCATCCAACGCGCGCAGCGTGAGAGCTCGCCGCCGGTCGAGGGGATGCAGTCCATTCGCGGCGACGCGCTTGCGCGCATGCAGCGCTACCCCGAGGCGGCGGAGGCGTTCCGCGCCGAGATCGCAATGTTTCCGCACGAACTGGAGCCGTATTCGCGCCTCGCCGTCGTCACCGGACTGATGGGACATCTCGACGAATCGCGGCAGGTGATGGCCTCGATGGTGCGCGCGAACCCGACCAAAGTGGGGCGCGACTACGCGGCACACACGCTCGAATCGCTCGGCGACCGCGCAGGTGCGGCACAATTCCGCTGACGGTGATGCGTCGCGGTCGTTTGCTGTTGCTGATTCCCCTCCTCGCGTTCGCGTGCGCGCGACACGAGACGCGCACGTTCGCGCGCGCGCCGGTCATCCTCATCTCGATCGACACCCTCCGCGCCGATCACCTGCCGGCGTACGGTTACAAGAATGTCGACACGCCGGCGATCGACGCGTTCCGGCGCGATGCGATCCTCTTCGAGAACGCTTACTCGCACGTGCCGATGACGCTGCCGTCGCACGTGGCGCTCCTCACCGGCCTTCTCCCGCCGGGCAACGGCGTTCGCAACAACCTCGGCTACACACTCGATGCGCACGCGCATCCCGCAGTCTCGAACCTCCTCTCGCAGAACGGCTACGCCACCGGCGGCGCCGTCTCGGCATACGTGCTCCGCGGGCCGACGGGGCTGGCGAGCTGCTTTCAAACGTACGACGACGTGATCCCGGCGCGCGCCGGCGTCGCGGTCGGCGATCTGTCGCGCCCTGGCAACCAGACGATCGCGATCGCGCAGCAGTGGATCGCCGCGCATCGCGCGCAGCCGTTCTTCTACTTCGTTCACCTGTTCGAGCCGCACACGCCGTATGAGCCGGTCGAGCCGTTCAAGTCGCGCTACACGAGTGCCTACGATGGCGAGATCGCGACCGCGGACTCGTACGTCGGTGCGTTCCTCGACTGGCTGAAGCAGCAGAAGATCTACGACGACGCGTTGATCGTCGTTCTTTCGGATCACGGCGAGGGCCTCGGCGATCACGGAGAGCAGGAGCACGGCGTCCTTCTCTACCGCGAGACGCTCCACGTTCCGCTGCTCATCAAACTCCCGCACTCGCAGAACGCCGGCGCGAGCGTGCGCGAGCCCGTAGGGCTCATCGACATCGCGCCGACGATCCTGAGCGCGGTCGGCGGCGCCGTCCCGAAGTCGATGACCGGCGCGTCGCTCCTCGGCGCTGTCCCGCCCGCGCGCTCGATCTACAGCGAGACATTCCTGCCGCGCATTCACCTCGGCTGGAGCGAGCTGCGGTCGCTCGTCAACGACCGCTTCCACTACATCGACGCGCCGCGTCCCGAGCTGTACGACATCGTCAGCGATCCGGCCGAGAAGACGAGCGTCGTCGACGGCCAGCGCCGCGCGTTCACGCAACTACGCGCGGAGATGCAGCCATATCTCACCGCGGCCGCCGCTCCGTCGAAGGTCGATCCGGAGGAGGCGGCGCGCCTCGCCGCCCTCGGCTACATCGGGAGCGTTCGGACGCAGAGCGCGGCCGGTCCGCTCCCGAATCCGGTCGATCACATCGGCGAGCTGGAACGGATGAAGGACGGAACGCGCCTCGAGGCGAGCAACGACGCCGCCGGCGCGCTGAAGGTGTATCAGTCGCTCACCGCCGCGAATCCTCTCTTCACCGATGCGTGGCTCCGCGAAGCCGCCGCGTACGAAGAACTCGGCGATTATCCGAAGGCGATCGATACGTACAAACATGCGATCGAGATCGCGCCGGAGCTGGCGGATGGGATCGCGATCTCCATCGCGAACCTACAGTTCAAGACGGGCGATCTCGCCGGCGCCGAGGCGCATGCGCGCCTGGCGATGAACCGTTCGCCCGGCGCGGCACACATGGTCCTGGCGCATGTGGCGCTGTCGCGCCATGACCCGGCCACCGCGGAGAAGGAAGCGCGTGCGTCGATGGAGGACAACACGCACGTTCGCGACGGCGCGGTCGTGCTCGCACAGGTCCTCGCGACGAGCGGCCGCCTCGACGAAGCATTGCGGACGGTCGACGGCATCGCACGCGACACTTCGCCGGTCGAGAATCTCGACGCGACGCGCGGCGACATCTTGGCGCGCATGCAGCGCAACGCCGAAGCGGAGCAGGCGTTCCGCAGCGAGCTGCAGAACTTCCCGCACAACCTCGACGCCTACACGAAATACGCGATCCTGCTGACGGCGGAAGGCCGCGCCGCCGACGCCCGCGCCGCGCTCGACTCCATGCAGCGCGCGAATCCGGGCGCCGCCGCGCAGCGCGCCGCGGCCGGCACGCGCAAGCTGCTTTCGATCTGACGCTACAACCGTGCGCCGAACGACACGCGCAGCGCCCGGCGCGCGCCGACCGGGTCGTCGTTGAACGTCAGCCGGTTGTCGAAGAGGTTCATGAAGTCGACCTTCGCGAACGGTTCGACCTTGAAGCGCGCGAAACGATATTGCAGCGCCATGTCGGTGGCGAGGCCGCCGCGGTAGCGTTCGAGCAGCGCGAGCGTGAAGTGCTGCTCCAGCGCCGGCGGTGTGCCGGTGACCCAGGCGACGCCCGACGACTGATGGTGGGCGAGTGACGCGCTGCCGCCCGCGTCGAGGAAGAGGTAATCGGCGCGGAACTCTCCTTCGAGCGCGTGGTACGTGAGACCGGAGTCGTAGTTGCGGCGGACGAGCGCGATGCGCGAGAAGCCGCTCGTCAGGACGCGTTGCGAGTACGTCAGGGTCTCCTCGCGATCGATATCGGAATCGCCCGCGTATCGCGCGTACGTCGCGGCGATGCGCGCTCGTCCGTCGCCCGCGAGGTCGTACGCCACGCCGGCGCGGCGGCTCGCGCCGAGGCCCTCGTCGTAACGGCCGCTCGCCGTGAGCACCCATCGAGCGCCGTCGCTCCAACTGTCGCCCGCGAACACCGAGCTCGTGTTGTTGTACCGCTCCGCGCCGGCCGAGAAGGCGTGATCGCCGAACCGTGTCGGGATCAGCGAGTGAACCGCGAGCGATTGATGGTCCTCGCGTGCGCCGTCGACCCGCGACGTATCGGCGTGCGCGGAGATCAACGCGCGATGCGACACCATGAGCGTTGCGTCGCCCGAGGCGCGCGACTCATCGGGGTCCGGCGCGCGCAGGACGCTGCCGGAAAGCGTCGCCAGCGCGCCGGGGCTCGCTGTGAGCTTGAAAAGGCCGGAGCGCTCGTCGGGAGCCGTTTCGCCGGCGAGGAAGTACCAGAGCGCGTCGCGGACGATCTTTCCACCGACCGTCACTTCCGTCCGCGAGTCGATGCCCTGCGTCAGCGTCTCCCGGAGCGACGCCGTCGTCTCGTTGCTGCCGGCGCGCGTGGTGGCGATGATCACGCCGCCGCTGAAGTGTCCGTAGTCTGGTGAGGTCGTCGTCTCGATGACCGCCGCGTCGCCGATCGCCTCTTCGATCTCGACGTTGGCGCCTCGGCGGCGCTGGACGACGCCGTCGACGATGTAGACGTTCCCGGTCGATCCGCGGATGGCGCCGCCGAGGGTACCTGGGGCGAGCATCAGGCGGGCGGTGAGGTCGCGCGACATCGGGAGGTCGTCGACGACGGCCGGATCGAGCGACGTCGCGAGCTGCGTCCGCTCCAGGATCGACCGCGTGATCGTCGTCATGGTGACCGACTCGCCCTCCTCGCTCGGCTGGAGGTCGGCGTCGACGCGCACCGTCTCGCCGATCCGCACCTCGGCTTTTCGGGTCACCGTCTGCGTTCCGCTGTGCGCGAACGTGATGCGGTACGTGCCCGGCGGCAGAAGCGCGGCCCAGTACGTACCGCGCGTCGTGGTGCGGGTCGCACGCGTGTTCTGCAGCGCGTCCGAGTCGATCGTCACCGAGGCCGAGGCGAGCGGCTTCCCGTTCGACGTGACGCGGCCGACGATCGTCGACGCCCCCTGCGCGAACGCCCGCGACGCGAGCAGCGCCACAATCAATAGCCGAACCGCCTTCATGCGCGGAGGTTTGTACAGCAAAAGCGAATCCCGGCGCACATTAAGGGCAGGTTGCACCAACCCCTCATCCGCCTTCGGCACCTTCTCCCCTCTCACGAGGGGAGAAGGGCACTCGATTGAATGGGTCTCCCGAGAGTCGTCATCGAGTACCCTTCGCCCCCGCGATAGCGGGGGAGAAGGTGCCGAAGGCGGATGAGGGGCGCGCCGCGCGGTCGGCGACCCACGCGACGGCGAATACGACCGCCGCAGGCCCGTGTGTCGCGGACGCGCGAGCTGACGTACGCTTCGCGACGCATGAGGCTTCGAACCACAGTGGTGCTGGCGGCGTTCGCGGCGATTGCATGCCGGCACGAGCAGCCGGCGCTGCGGTTCCCGAACGCGCCGGTGATCCTGATCTCCGTCGACACGTTACGCGCCGATCACCTGCCGGCGTATGGACACGCCGGCGTCGCGACGCCGAACATCGACGCACTGCGGCGCGACGGGACGCTGTTCCGCAATGCGTACGCCGCCGTCCCGATGACGCTGCCATCGCACGTCACCATGCTCACCGGCCTGCTGCCGCCGGAGCATGGAGTGCGCGACAACGTCGGCTTCCGCTTCGACGCAAAGGCGCATCCGAGCATCGCGTCGGTCCTGAAGAACGCCGGCTACGCGACGGGCGGCTTCATCTCGTCGTACGTGCTACGCGGCGGGACGGGGCTCTCCGACGCGTTCGATTTCTACGAGGACTCGATCGAGGGAAGGCCGGGCGCGCGATTCGTCGATTACCAGCGTCCGGGGAACGTCACGGCAGCATTGGCGGAGAAATGGGTCGATGAGCGCGGCGACAAGCCGTTCTTCCTCTTCTTTCACATCTACGAGCCGCACGTTCCGTACGACCCGCCCGAGCCGTTTCGCAGCCGGTACGCGGCGAGTCCTTACGACGGCGAGATCGCGACCGCCGACGGCATCGTCGGGGATCTGCTGAACCACCTGAAGCAGCGCGGTGTCTACGACCGCGCGATCATCCTCTTCGTCTCGGACCACGGCGAGGGCCTCGGCGATCACGGCGAGAAGCAGCATTCGATCCTCGTCTACCGCGAGCTGATCCACGTTCCTCTGATCGTGAAGCTTCCCCACGGCGCGCGCGCCGGCGGCGAGGTGCGCGAACCGGCGACGCTTGCCGACCTCTTCGCGACCGTGACGTCGCTGGCCGGTACGCCGAACGTTCCGAAGACGTCGGGACTGCCGCTCTTCGAGAAGCTTCCCGCCGCCCGCCCGATCTACAGCGAGAGCCTCTACGCGCGCCTGCACCTCGGCTGGAGCGGTCTGCGCTCGGTCACCAATGATGCGCGCCAACTGATCGAGTCGTCGCGTTCGGAGCTGTACGACATCAACGCCGATCCGACAGAGAAGCACGATCTGGCGTCATCGGATCGGCGCACGGCGAACGGATTGCGCGAGAAGCTGGCGCAGTTCCCGGCGGGCGAGTCGGTCCAATCGGCGATCACGGCGGAGGAGAAGGCGAAGCTGACGGCCCTCGGCTACGTCGCGTCGCCGGCCG
The DNA here is from genome assembly GCA_036003305.1 of Thermoanaerobaculia bacterium. GTDB lineage: Bacteria > Acidobacteriota > Thermoanaerobaculia > Gp7-AA8 > Gp7-AA8 > DASXHZ01. The sequence continues at coordinate 8,280 of DASYSN010000141.1, read as the reverse complement.
CGTCCGCGCAACGTTCGGTGAACCCGGCCGACCGTATCGGCGACATCGAGGAGTTGCAGGACGCCTCGCGTCTGGCAACGTCCGACATGGCGTCCGCCGGGAAAAAGTTCCGCGATCTGCTCGCGAAAGAGCCGGCGATGGTCGAGGCGTGGGTCCAGTTCGGCGACGCGCTCCTGCACGCCGGCGACGTCGACGGCGCGATCGATTCGTACCGGAACGCGATCGCGCGTTCCAGCGGCCCACTGCCGGACGTTCTGCTTTCGCTCGCGAGCGCCTACCTGCAGAAGAGCGACACCGCACACGCGATGGAGGCGGCGCGCGCGGCGATGCCGTTCGATCCGCGCGCGGCTCATTCGATGATCGCCCTTGCCGCACTGGCGATTGGCGACACGGCGACCGCGGAGAGCGAAGCGGCGACGATCGAACGCCCGCACGCGACCGATCTCGTGCTGCGCGCCGAGATCGCGGCGCATCAGAATCGTTTCAACGACGCCTTGGCGCTGCTCGATCAGGCGGCCGCAATGGAGCGCGATGTCTACCGTCTGCACTTCGTGCGCGGCGACGTCTTCGCGCGGATGAACCGGAACCGCGAGGCGATCGAGGAGTTCCGGACGGAGATCGCGAAGTTCCCGAACGATCTCGACGCTTATGAGCGGCTCGCGTTCGTGCTCGTCATCGCAGGCGATTCCGCGAGCGCCTCACGAGCGCTCGACGAGATGGTCGCCGCCAATCCGACGCCGGCCGCGCGGCGTCTCGCCGCAGAAACGCGGAAGGCCTTGCGCCAATGAAAAAGCCCCGGGTTGCCCCGGGGCTTTTCCGTTTGCTGCTGTGGAACCGGTTAGAAGCGGACGCCGAAGTTGAAGTAGTACGTGCGAGGCTGCTGGAACGAAGTGTTGCTGGCGGCCTTGCCGAAGGAGGCGCCCTTCTGGAAGTTAAACAATGACTTACTGTCTCCGTTCGGGCCGAGCTTGCACGTCGCAGTCGATGCGCCCTGCGGGCATTCCGTGGGCGTGTCGGTGAACGGGTTGAACGGCTGGAACGTCGCGCTGTTGAAAGACGTGTTGACCGTCGTGTTGACCGACGAGACGGCCGAGCGATTGAACACGTTGTTCATGTACGCGTGCGCGAGAAGCGCGACCTTTCCGATCGGACGCTCCCAGTTCAGCGCGAGGTTCGTGGTCGTCTGGCTCGCCAGACGATACTGACCGCGCGAGCTGAAGTAGTACTGCGCTCCGGTGGGCGCCGCCGAGTAGTGCTTGGTCGCAGGCGTCTCGAGGATGGGTGCGCCGGAACCGGCAGGGCCGGTCGTGATGTCGATGTTCGCGATCGCCGAGTACGGAAGACCGGAGTCGAAGGTCTGCAGGACGCTCGCGTTGAGCGTGCCGGCGACGGACGGGATGGGGACGTCGTAGCCGAACCATCCGCGTGCGCGGTGGCGCTCATCCTGGGAGAGGTAGCCGACCGGCAGGAGGTTCGAGTAGTTGCGCAGCTCCGGATAGAAGATCGCGCCCGGAACGTTGCCGACCGTACCGCTGGTCGCCGACTCCTGCTCGTCGTTGCCCTTGAGCGTCGAGTACGTGTAGTTCAGGCCAGCGTTGTACGCGCCTTTGCGCCACGCCGACTGGAACTGTGCGCCGCGATACTTGCGCTGGATGAGGTTCGTGTTGCCGATGACCGCCACGTCATGAGGGATGCCGAGGAGGTCGTGATTCTGAGGCGTGGTCTGGTCGGTCTGCTGCGAATAGAAGTTGTGCCAGTCGCGGGAGACGAGGTCGAGGCGGGTGTAGAGGCTCGGGAACCACTGCGCCCCGTAGCCGAGGGTGATCTCCTTCGCATACGGCGAGCTGAGATTGCCGATGATCGCCGAGTAGCCCGGAACGGAGTTGGTACCACCCTGCGGGCCGCTGTTCCGAACGTCCTTGAGGCAGGGGTTGCTGGCGGAGAGCTCGCCACCGCAGAAGCTGACGAGCCAGTCGTGGATCATCTTCAGCGCGGTCGCGGTGTCGACGAGCTGGTTCGCCGGCGTGTTCGCCGGGTTGATGGCCGGTCCCTGATACGCGTAGTAGATGGTCGCCGGAACGCCGCCGGCCGCGTTGGCGGTCGAGACGCCGTCGGCAACGCGCGAGACGTATTGGCTATAGGACGCGGTGACGCGGTGCGCGCCGTTCTGGGTAACGTTGTAGGTGGCCGACAGACGAGGCGCGAGTTTGCCGTCGCCCGAGTTCAGGTTCTGGTCGGCGTTGATGGTGTGGTTCTTGTCGTAACGCAGGCCGACGTTGAAGCTCCAACGATCGTTGAAGTCCCAGCGGTCGTTGACGAACGCCGACTTCGTTTCCAGATTGCTCTCGCCCTGCTGCAGCGAGAAGATCGGCGTCCACTGCAGGATCGAGTTCGTGGCGGAGCCGCCGACCGTCGACGGCGTGACCGTCGGATAGAAGACGCCGTTGCTGTACTGCACGCTGTTGACGAAGACGCGGAAGTTCGAGCCCGACTGGTAGTTGTTGGCGTGACGGTGTTCGCGGAAGTCTTCCACGCCGCCGACGATGTTCTGGTTGCCCCAGCCCTTCGTGCTGATGAAGTAGTTCGACTTGAGGCTCCAGCTGTCGTTGTTGCGGGTTTCCTTGTCGCAGACGCCGCAGAACGTCGCCGAGTTGTAGCGGGCGTTGCTGTCGGCGCGGTTACGAACGATCGTGCCGCCGACGAAGTCGGTGAACGGCGAGCCGTTGCCCCAGCCGATGCCGTAGAACAGCTTCGACCACGAACCCTCGAGAAGGAAGTTGTTCGTCAGGATGCCGTTGTAGTGGATCGTCTTGAAGTTGATCGGGTCCGTGCGGCCGCTGAGCTGCGCGAGGTCGTAGGACGTCGGCGTGAAGGCCGAGTTCGCCGTGACCTGGTTGTCCTTCAGGTACGAGAACGAGATGTTGTGGTTCGCGAACGGCTGGCCCGTCAGCTTCGCTTCGTACCGTTTGTCCACGGCGGTCGTATCGAAGGCGTTCGCGAAACCGCCGCTGCCCGGGATGATCCGGAGGCTGTTCGGCGTATCGGTCTTGGTCTTGCGGCCGGCGCCGAAGAACCACAGCTTGTCCTTGACGACGAAACCGCCGAGGGTCCCCGTCTCGAACTTGTTGTAGAAGTGGCGGACGAGCGTGTTGGCGGCGATCTGAAGCGGCGTGCGCGAGGTCCAGCGCGGGCTGGAGACCTGATCGCGCAGCGAACCGGTGAACTCGTTGCCGCCCGACTTCGTGATCGAGTTGACCACGCCGCCGGTGAAACGGCCGTACTCGGCCGAGATCGCGCCCGTGAGAACCGTCGTCTCCTGGATCGCGTCTTCGATGTACAGCGGGAGCTGCTGCGAACGGACTTCCTCGGTGATGACGACGCCGTTGACCATCACGGTGTTGTCGTACCCGGGGCTGCCCGAGATCGAGAGCTGACCGGCGGCCGACGTATTGGTGTTGACGCCCGGCGCCAGCGCCGCCGTGTTGACCGGCGTACGGTTCTGGATCGGAAGCGTCTCCATCGTCTTACCGGTGATGTTGGTCGACACCGTCGGCGTCTCGAGGACGCTGGGTGCCGCTGCCGTGACGGTGATTGCTTCGCTGACGCTGGCGACCTTCATCGCCGCGTCGGCAGTACCGATCTGCGAGACGCCGACCGACACCGTCTTGGTGACCGTCTGCATTCCCGACAGCTCGAACTTGACGGTGTACTTCCCCGGGGGAACACCGTTGAACGTGAAACCGCCCGCGGCGCCTGTAACCGAGGTGCGGGTGCCCTGCATCGCCGGCGACGCGATCGTCACCGTGACGCCCGGTAGCGGATTGCCATCGGTCGTTGCGGTGCCATTGATCGTCGCCGTCGTCTGCGCGAACGCCGAAGCGGCGACGAGCAGAAGGGCTAGAACGAATAGAGTTCTCTTGACCATCTCTCCTCCTGTTGGATGTTTGGACGAAAAACCGACGAATTCTAATGCACTTCTGCAACCGAATGTCTGTGATGCTAAGTGCCCGTCGAACATCAACTTACGTTTTGGAGAGCGGGGTTCGATTCAAGGAACCGGAGACGGCGGACCAATTCGTTGAAAAAAGAAAGCCCCGGCTCGATGAGCCGGGGCCTTCCAAAAACACGCGCTAAGTTCGTCTTAGAAGCGAACGCCGACCGAAACGCGATACGTCCGCGGCGTCTGATACGCATCCTTGCTGAGACCCTGACCGAAGGATGGTCCCTTTTGCCAGTTCGCCTTCATGTCGAAGCACTGCTGCGCCGTATCAGCTTGCGGGCACTCGATCGGCGTGTCGGTGAACGGGTTGAAGGCGGCTAACCTGCTGCCGCTCGTGCGTGACGTGCGGATGGTCGTATCGAACTGACCGCTGACCAGATTGTTCACTTTTGAATTGTTGAAGGCGTTGATCACCTGCCCCTGCACGAAGAGGGTGCCGTTCTTCACGACCGGCAGCTCGTAATTCAGCGCGAGGTCCGTCGAGAAAACGGAGGGAGTCCGGAACGCGCCGCGCGTGCTGAAGTAATAGTTGTTCGTCGAACCGAGCTGGGAATCGGTGTAGTACGACGGCTTGAGCGGCGCGCCAACGTAACCGCCGGCAGTGGGCGGGCCGCCGTTCGTGCCAGGAAGCTGGGGAAAGATCGCGATCGTGCCGATGGCCGAGTACGGACGCCCGGAGTCCGCGCTCTGAATCCCCGAGACGATGAAGTTCCCCACCTTCGTGTTGAACGTGTAGCCGGTCCAGACGCGCGCGCGATGCGTGACGTCGCCGAGGAGGTAGCCGACCGGCTGCCGGTTCGCGTAATCGAGGAACTCGGGGTAGTAAATGTGGTACGGAGTGGAGGGTGACGTCGCCGTGCCGTCGGCTTCCGTCCCGTCGTTGCCGCGGAGTTTCGAGAACGTGTAGCCGCCGCCGACGCTCCAGTTGCGCGGGCTCCAGCCGAACGTGAGCTGCGCGGCGCGGTAAGTGCGCTTGATCGTGCTGTCGTCGTTCACGAGCACCGCCAGATCGTTGACCGTGCCGTTCGGCGCGGTGATCTGTCCCGTGTCCTTCGTGATCTTCAGCGCATAGAAGTCGTGCCAGTCGCGCTTGATGAAGTCGACCTTCGCGAATGCGTTATTCGAGAAGAGGTGTCCGAAGCCGGCGGTGAGCTCGTTCACGTTCGGCGACTTGATCGGACTCAGGACGCGCGTGGTGTAGCCGGGGTAGCTGCTGCTGAGGAAGTCGGTGGCGTTGATGCCGCACTGCCCCTTGCTGTCGCAGTGGCTGTCGAGCCAGGCGAACAGGGTCGCGAGCGCCTGCTGTGGCGACTGCGGCGTTCCGATGATGTTGTTCTTCGAGTCCACCGGATTGATCGGCGCGCCCTGATAGGCCCACTGGAACGCAGCCGGACTGCCGGCCGCGTTGCCTGCGCCGCCGGCGTTGCCGTCGGTGATCTTCGAGACGTAACGCGCCGCGCTGACGTTGACTCGCGAGCGGCCGTCGCCCTTGACGTCCCAGATCAGTCCGAGGCGCGGACTGATGTTGTGATCGTCAGAGACCAGGTTGCCCGTCGCGTCGACCGCGTGGTTCTTGTCGTAGCGGAGGCCGGCGTTGAAGTTCCAGTGAGAGTTGAAGTCCCACTTGTCGTTCGCGAAGACCGACTGTGTGTTGAGGTGATCGCCGGTCGAGTTCAGGAGAATCGGACGGTAGATGATCGTGCCGCAGTTCCCGCTCGGGCCGCACGTCGAGCCGGAGCTCGGCGCAAAGTGCGGATACGGCGTCGGATCGCCGGTGAGGAACGTTGCGGTACCGATGCTGCCGACCGTGAAGTTCGACGCCGACTGGTTGTTGTTCACCAGGCGCGTCTCCTTGTACATCTCGGCCCCGATGAGAAGGTCGTGGTTCCCGGTCTTCTTCGTGTTCAGGTAGTAGTGCCCTTTGGCATTCCACGAGTCGTTGTTGCGCTCTTCCGGCGTGCAGACGCCGCAGAAGACCGGCGCGTTGAAACGCGCGTTCGAGTCGGAGATCCACGTGCCGCGGATCCGGTCGGTGTAGATGCCGCCGCTGTTGACGAACGCGAACTTCTTCTGCGACGCCTGCCCTTCGATGAGGATGTTGCTCGTCAGAATGCCGTTGTAGGCGAGCGCCTTCAGGCTGTTCGGCAGCTCGCGCTGCGTGACGATCGATGCCGTGTCGTAGATCGGCGCGAAGAAGTTGTTGTTCTCCGTCGTCTTGACGTTGAGATACGAGCCGACGATCGTGTGCTTCTGCGTCAGATTGCCGGTCAGTTTTCCTTCGTACCGGTTTTCGTCGAGCGTGTTGAGGAACTGGATGCCGCCAAACGGCGGCACGGCGACGCCTGCGACGAGCGCGTTGAATCCGTTCTGCGGCGACCCGAAGGCGTGGCGTCCGGCACCGAAGAACCAGATGCGGTCCTTCAGAACGTACCCGCCGAGCGTTCCCTCGTACGTCGACGAGTTCTTGTTGGGATGCGCCGCCTCCGTCGGAAAGACGGTCTTCGACACCCACTTGGGATTGGTCAGCGAGTCGCGAAGGCTGCCGCTGAACTGGTTGCCGCCCGACTTCGTCAGCGTCGAGACGACGCCGCCGGTGAAGCGGCCGTACTCGGCCGAGATGCTGCCGGTGAAGATCGTCGTCTCCTGGATGGCGTCTTCGATAAAGAGGTTGTGCGGCTGGCCGCGCAGGTTCTCGTTTACGACGACGCCGTTCACGAGGAAGAGGTTGTCGTACGACGGACCACCCGACAGCATGAGCTGGTTGTTCGGGCCGTTCGCCGTCACGCCCGGCGCGAGGAGCACGGTGTCGCGGACATTTCGCCGCACCGGAAGCTCTTGCACTTCCTTCTGAGAGAAGTTTCTCGCCACTTCCGTCGTCTCGAGCACCGCCGGTGCCGCGGCCGTCACCGTGATCGCTTCGGAGACCGTGCTGACGTGCATGTCGACGTCTTTGTGGCTCGACTCCGCGAGCTGCAGCGTCGTCCGGGTCGTGACCGGCTGCATCCCTTCGAGCGAGAAGTTGATGGTGTAGGTCCCTGGCGGCAGTGACGGGAAGTTGTACCCGCCGCCGTCTCCCGTGATCGCCGTCCGCGTTCCCTGCAGCGCGGGCGACTTGATGGTCACGGTGACGCCCGGCAATGGCTTGCCTTCGGTCGTCACCGTTCCACTCAACGACGACGTCGTTCCTACCCCTTGCGCGAACGCCGACACGGCGCTCAGCAAGAGGACGAGCAGATAAAAGGGCACTCGACGCATGAGATGCATCCTCCTCTTCCTATTCAATTGTCTGGAACCGGCCGGAATCAGTGCATTCGGCTCGCCTTGTGTGGCGAAACACGCAAATGCGGAAGGGGAGGGGCTTGCGACCGAGCAAACGTTCGGTCTTCGGAGCCGGAATTCAAATTCCTAATATCGCGATGCAGAAAAGCGAATGTGCTACCGCGTCAACTGCCGGTAATGGATCCGGTGCGGCTGCGCGGCCTCGGTTCCCAACCGCTTGATTTTGTCGTCTTCGTACTCGCTGTAGTTGCCGTCAAAGAAGAAGACGCGCGACTCGCCTTCGAACGCCAGGATGTGCGTCGCGACGCGGTCGAGGAACCAGCGGTCGTGCGAGATGACGATGACGCAGCCCGCGAAGTTCTCGAGCGCCTCTTCGAGCGCGCGCATCGTGTTCACGTCGAGATCGTTCGTCGGCTCGTCGAGGAGGAGGACGTTGGCGCCTTCCTTCAGCATCTTCGCGAGGTGGACGCGATTGCGCTCGCCGCCCGACAGGTTGCCGACTTTCTTCTGCTGGTCCTGTCCCGAGAAGTTGAAGCGTGCGACGTAGGCGCGCGAGTTCATCTCGCGCGGGCCGAGCTGCACGACGTCGCCGCCGCCGGTGATCTCTTCGAAGATCGTCTTGTCGGCGTCGAGCGTCCGGTTCTGGTCGATGTACGCCAGCTTCACCGTTTCGCCGAGGCGAATCGTTCCGCTGTCCGGCTGCTCCTGGCCGACGATCATCTTGAAGAGGGTCGTCTTGCCGGCGCCGTTCGGGCCGATGATCAGCCGCCGCTCGCCGGGCTCGACCGCGAAATCAACATTCGAGGTCACGCGCAAACCGCCAAAGGATTTGTCGAGCCCCTGGACTTCGAGCGCGGTCATGCGCGTTTTTTTGGCTGCGGCGCCGGCGCAATGACCGGAGCGGCACGAGACGGGCCCGGCCGCAGCCTCGTCGTCGCCCATCGCCAGAACCGCACCGAGCCGGGCACCAGCCCTTCCGGCATAAAAATGACGATCGCGAC
>DASYSN010000140.1:0-6605 GCA_036003305.1 Thermoanaerobaculia bacterium | reverse complement strand
CGCGAGCCGTTCGACGCCAGCGACCGCCGCTTCGATCTCGAGACCGAAGACGGGCAGGAGCAGTTGTGGGACGAGCTGGCGAAGCTCGTCCCCGAGTCGTGCGCCGGCAATCCGGATGAAGAGGGTTGCTACACGCAGGTCTTCGGCTTCATCCAGGCGCGGCCTGAGACTTACCCCAATGGAACGCTGCAGGGTTTCACGTACGGGATGCCGGCCAACATCGGCGTGGCGACCGATGACGACGCCGCCGGCACGGTCGCACACGAGATCGGCCACACGTACGGACTCGGCGACACCTACAACGGCGGCAGCTTCGCGTGCGACGTCAACCCGGCGCCCGACGAGTTTCGCGGAACGAAGCTTTCCATCGACGACGAAGGGGACGAAAACGACACGGAAGACGCGGAAGTCGCGTGCGCGCACGGACGCGTACCGCTCGCCGGCGTGAGCGCGACGAAGATTCCCGCCGCGCACCATCCCTACGAGGTGGGAGGGCGCGGCGCGCTTGGCGATTCCGGCGAGTACATGGGCTCGGGCGGCAAGCAGGTGCAGTTCTGGACGTCGCAGGACGCGTATGACCGCCTCTTCGACCAACTCGCACCGAAGCCGCACGAGAAAGAGGCGAAACCGCATCGATACGTCCAGTGCTTCGGCACGATCCACCGCGCCGCAAAATCGGCGGACGACGTGCGCGTCGAGCCTTGCTGGACGTTCAACGACCGCGACGCCATTCCAAGCACGACCGGCGAGTACGAGCTCGCCGCCGTCGACGCGAATGGAAACGTCCTCGCCACGACGGCGCTGAAGCCCGACTTCGATCCCGTCCCTCCCAAGGGCCGGAAGTTGAAGCACCTCGCGTGGGGCGCGTTCGAAGGCGTCGTGCCGTTCGCGAAGGGCGTCGCCAAGTTGCAGGTCCTCCGCGGCAAGACTGTCCTGCGCGAGCTACCCGTCAGCAGCCACGTCCCGGTCGTGAGGAAGGTCGCGCCGGAAGCGAAGAGCCGCGTGCGCGGAAAGCTGACGTTCACCTGGGACGCCAACGACGCGGACGCAAACACGCCGCTCGTCTATCAGGTCGACTACAACGCCGGATCGAGATGGGAAGTCGTACGCCGCGATCTGACGGAGAAGAAGTTCACGATCGACTTCGCGAGCATGCCCGGCGGTCCGCACGCCAAGCTTCGCGTCTGGGCGAGCGACGGCATCCTCTCTTCGTCCGAGGAGAGCGCCGAGTTCAGCGTGCCCGCGAAGGCGCCGCAGGTGACGATCGAGCCGCTTCCGAACAACGGTGAGTACCAGGCAGGCGACGACATCGTGCTCGACGGCGACGCCACCGATTTGCAAGACGAAGACATCAAGGAATCCCAACTCCGCTGGAGCGCCGACGGCCGCTCCCTCGGCCGCGGCTCGCCGCTGAAGGTCTCTCACCTGAAGCCGGGAAAGCACACCATCAAGTTGGCTGTGACGAACTCACGCGGGAAGACGGGATTCGAGACGGTGACGGTGCGCGTGGTCGCGAATCGCTGATAGCATCGAGACCGCAGCCGTGTTGACGCTCGCCGTACTCCTCACGATTCAACAGACGCTGCAGTCGCTTCGCGCGGTTCAAGTCGGCGAAGACGACACGATCGTTCCGCCGGCAGCTCGCACGCTTCTGAGGACCGCGAAGGACGAGTTGCGCGAAGCCGCAGTGGCGTCGCTTCGCAATCAACCGGCAGATGCGACGGCTGCTGCCGCCAGCCTACGCGAGGTGCTGCGCCCGGAAGTTGCCGAGACGCCGTACGGCGGACTGACGACGGAAGTCACGACGCATGGCGACGCCATCGCATTGCTTGCCTCGTTTGACATCCCCTGCGGAAACGACGCTGCGCTCTTTCTTTTTCGCCACGACGGCCGTGCGTGGAAGCTCGTGCTCGATCGAGAGCGAAACGACTACGACACGATCGCCGGCGCGGCGGGCTCTTTGGCGTTCGCGGTGTCGTCGCCTGACGCGAAGGGATCGCTCCTCGTCATCAGCATCGACATCAATCCCTGGTGCACGTCGGCTTGGCAGACGATCCGCTGGCGCGTCGATCGCGCCGACCGTGACCATTCGTCCCTCGTCACGCAACAACGCGACACGATTTATCTCGGCGACGACGACCTCGAGATCGCCGTCAGGCCGCATGGCTTCTCCCTCGAGTACTCGACGCACAGCGCCGACCTCGGACGACTGTCGTACAAACGTCTGCTCCACTACGCGGTCGACTCCGAAAACCACCTCATGCGCATCGAGCCGACGGCTCGTACCGCGGTCGATGCCGTCGACGAGTGGCTCCGCCAACGGCACGATCACCCCTTTGGCGAGTACGAGGAGCCGGTTCGGTTGCCGCAGGGAAAATGGCGGGTCAAGCTTGTCATGGACGACGGGTCGAAGCGCACTTTCATGGTTCGAGAGAAGAAAGGTGAGTTCCGCGTCCTTACCGAGACGCGCTGCTGTTAACGCCGCCTCGCGCGCGGACGTTATAAGGGCATGCGCCGCTCGCTCGTCCTTGCACTGATCGCGATCGCCTTCTCTGCCTCGCCCGCTTCGGCAGGCGTCGTTCCGGATTCCGAGATTCGCCGAATCATCAATGATCGCGCCAGCGGTGAGAAAGGCGTCGGCATCGTCGTTGGAGTCATCGATCCGCGGGGACAACGGATCATCGCTACCGGCGGGTTCGGCGGAAAGACGCTTTTCGAGATCGGCTCCGTCACCAAGGTTTTCACGGCGCTGCTGCTGGCGGACATGGTCGAACACGGAGAGGTGAAGCTCACCGACCCGGCGGCGAACAATCTCCCGATGCCGCTCGAAGACCTCGCCACGCACACGTCGGGATTGCCGTTCATGCCCGATGGCGACATCACCACCCGCGAGCAGATGTACCAATACCTTCGCGAACATCGGCCGGCGCACTCCGGCACTTGGGAGTACTCGAATCTCGGTTACTGGCTGCTCGGGGACGCTCTTGCGGACCGCGCGAACAAGGATTTCGCCATCCTGTTGCGGAAGCGCGTTCTCGAGCCGTTGAAGCTGCACGACACGACGACGTACCCGACGCCTGCGCAGAAGCAGCGCGTCGCGCCGGGGTTCGACGCGAGCCTTCAACCGGCGCGGCCGGCTTCGTCGATGCCTGGTTACTCAATGATGACGGCCGCCGGCATCGGTTGGTACTCGACTGCCGACGATCTCCTGACCTTCGTCGCAGCGGCCCTCGGTCTACGCCGATCGTCGATGCAGCCGGCGATGGCGGCAATGCTCCGGACCACGCGTCCGGTTTCCGCGAACACGAAACAGGCCCTCGGCTGGCTGATCGTCGGCGACGATCACGATCCGCTCATCGTTCACGACGGCGGGACCGTCGGATACGCGGCGTCGGTCGCATGGGATCCGAAACTGCGAACCGGCGTGGTCGTGCTGTCGAACCAGTTCGGCGACGTTGGCGACATCGCCCGGCACGTGCTCCGGCCGTCCATGCCTCTCCACGAACGCACTGCCACGAAGCACAAAGAGATCGCCGTCAAAGCTGCGACGCTCGCGTCGTATGCAGGCAGCTATGAGGCGTCAGGAGAGGGCGTGTTCGTGATCGATGCGTCCGAGGGTTTCCTGACGATCCAACCGCCGTCCGACTGGGGATTACCAAAACTCCGGCTGCGCGCGGAGAGCGAACGAGAATTCTTCGTGTCTGAGCTGCCGCTCCGCGTCGTCTTTCAGATGAACGACAGCCGCGTTACCGGAATCGTGGTTTACCCACCGCGCGGTCAGAAGGAGATCGCGGCGACGCGGATACGCTGAGCTTCCTTCCCTTCGCTAGGCCTCCCGTTGTTCCCCGGCGTTTTTATGGCAAGATAGAATCACACCATAAACCGGAGGTCTACATGTTCTGCCCCCAGTGCGGTACGTCGAACGACGACGTTTCGCAGTTCTGCAGCAATTGCGGCAGGCCGCTGACTGCCGCATCCGTTCCCGCGCCGTACACGCAGCAACCGCCGCCTCAGACCATGCGTGGCCCTTCGACCGCTCCGGCACGATACGCGGAAGGCCGAAACCCTGTCGTCGCGCTCATTCTGTCCGGGGTGATCGTCGGGGTCGGCCAGTTCTACAACGGCGATCACAAAAAAGGAGCGCTGATGTTCCTCGGCGCCGTCGTGGCGGGCCTTTTTACTTCATGGGCGTGTGGCTTCGGCTGGTTCGGTATCGCCATCTGGTCGGCGATCGATGCGTACCGCGTCGCCAAGCGGACGGCGCCCCTCTGGTAATGGACGGCGCGCGCAAGAGGCTGACGGGACTTCGGCCACAGCGTTACGAGCATCCGCTCGACAGTCAGGCGCTGAACTTGTTGGAAAACACCGCGGGACTCGACCTTGTGGTGCGCAAGTGTAACGAGTGGGGGTTCGAGCGGCTTCTGCGCGTGCAGCTCACGGGCAGTCATCTTCGCGTCAACGCCGATACCTTCTCCGATATCCATGAAATGGTCGTCGAGGCGTGCGACATCCTCGACATCCCGACAAGGCCTGACGTCTACATCGCGCCGGGAGAGATCAACGCCTTTACGGCCGGGAGCGAGAAGCCGATCCTCGTTCTCACGGCGGGTGCAATCGACTCTCTGTCGGACATCGAGTTGTTCTTTGTGATCGCACATGAGTTGGGACACATCAAGAGCGGTCATGTGCTCTATTACTCAATCGCCGAGTACCTGCCGGTCGTCGCACAAATCATTGGCAACACGGTGTTCGGACTCGGTGCGATCTTCAGCGCCGCGCTCCAGGTGGCGCTCGTTCGATTCAAACAAATGGCAGAGTTGACGGCGGATAGAGCCGGGCTGCTCGCGTGCCAGGACGCGAACGCGGCCATCGGAGCAATGATGAAGCTGGCCGGCCTTCCGTCGAAGTACTACGACGCAATGAATACCGAGGACTTCGTCGCGCAAGCGCGCGAGTTCACGGCGCTCGACACGGATAAGCTGAATTGGTTCGCCAAATGGCTGAGCGCGATGGGGCAGACGCATCCCTGGACCGTACTACGCGCCAGCCAATTCCTCGCGTGGATCGACAGCGGCGACTATGACAGCATCTTGAGCACCGCTCCGGAAGTATCCTCGCTCACACCCGCATCGACGACCAGCCACTGCACGCGCTGCGGTCGCCCGCTGACGGGGAAGGAGAGGTTCTGCCCTGGGTGCGGCAATGCGATCGCGTCGGTTTCGGCTGCTATAACGCGATGACGATGCGAGTCCTCGTCGCCATTCCGGTACCGTCGGATATGCCGCACTTTGACGCGGACGCGACGTGGCATAGGCTGAATCCGCAGTTGGCCACCTACGATCGCCTGCTGCCTCCGACAGAGAACGCGCTAAGGAAGTGGCTGCAGAATAATCGGGCCGACGTGCTGCACTACATCGGCTACGTCACATCGCGCGGGACAGCGTTTTACGACACCGTGACCTTCTGCGGGTCGACCGGTGCTGCACGTACGATCGCCGTTGCGTATCTCAAATCGCTTCTCGCGCAGCACTCCATGCGTCTTGTCGTGACGAACATCACCCAACTTCCCCTCGTATTTGCAGCCGATTTCTACGAGCGCGATGCACCCTCGGCGCCGCCGGCACGACTCGCCGAACCGCCACCGCCACCGCCACCGCCGGTCATGACTGATGAGACTCCACGCGATGATCCACATCGTGAGCTGCAGCGGAAGCGTGCCGGGGAGGAGTTCGACGTTTTCCTCTGCTATCACACGGCCGACAAGCCACGGGTTCGCGAGATCGCCGCCGCTTTGGAACAGCGGGGAGTTCTGCCGTGGCTGGATGAGCACGAGCTCCGCCCCGGGGTACCATGGGTACCGCTGCTCGAGCGACAGATTGAAAAGATCAAGTCGGCCGCCGTTTTCGTCGGCGGAACCGGCATTGGTCCATGGCAGCAACAAGAGATCTATGGCCTGCTGCATGAGTTCTCGCGCCGACAAACGCCCGTCATTCCGGTGCTGCTCCCGGAAGCTACGGTCGAACCGATGCTCCCCCTCTTTCTGCAGTCGATGACATGGGTCGATTTCCGCACGGGTGATCCGGAGCCACTCGAACAACTGATCTGGGGGATCACGGGCAAACGGCCCACTACCTGAGCACACGTGTGTCGGAGGCCGGTCCACGTGCCGCGATGACCGCCGTACTTACCGCGATGGCCGCCGCACTTACCGCGACGACCGCCGCACTTGCCGCGAGGGCCGCCGCACTTGCCGCGATGACCGCCGCACTTGCCGCGAGGCCCGCCGCACTTGCGCGACGATCGCCGCACTTGCCGCGAAGCCCGCCGCACTTGCCGCGATGACCGCCGCACTTGCCGCGATGACCGCCGCACTTGCCGCGACGACCGCCGCACCGCCGCGAAGGCCGCCGCACTTGCGGCGACGACCGCCGCACCGCCGCGAAGGCCGCCGCACTTGCGGCGAGGGCCGCTGCACCGCCGCGACGACCGCGGCGCATCTGCACTACAATCCGCGACTGGCGGGAATGGCGGTGCGCCGTTTCCGCTTTCCACGATTTGCGCAAGACGTTCAGCCGGAGAGATGGGTGAGTGGCTGAAGCCAGCGG
>DASYSN010000139.1:0-4339 GCA_036003305.1 Thermoanaerobaculia bacterium | reverse complement strand
TCTGGACGCCGGAGCCGTAGGCCTGCTCGATGATGCGGTCGAACTGGTGGAACTCGTTCGGCTGGAGCGTGTAGTTGACGATCGCCGAGGTGCGGCCGTCGGGCGGGATGATCGTCAGCTTCACGGTCGCCGTGTTTCCGGTCAACTCGGTGATGCCGATGTTGGAGCGGAACTGCGACGACTGCTCGAGCTGCAGGAGCTGGAGCGGCTTGTCGCCCGTTCCGATGCCGGTTCCGGGGCTGACGCCGGGGATGAACTGGCCGAAGGTGCCGTTGTGGCTGTCGTAGCTGTACGTGCGGCCGGTGGCGACGAGCGAGGACTTGTCGGTGGTTGTGAGGAGGACCGAGCCGCCGCCGTTGGTCACGTTGAAGAGCGTGGGGAGGACGTTGTCGTACGCCTTCACCTGTCCCGGACCGATCGTGATCGGGGCGACGGTAATCGGCGAGCCGCCTTGCGGGAAGAAGGTCGGCGTGACGTTCACGCTGGTCGCGCCGCCGTTGTAGATGCGCATGTCGGAGTGGAAGTTCGAGAACGGCGACACGATCTCCGCCATGCCGGGAACGATGTAGCGTTGCGCGCTCACCTGCGACGCCTGCACCGGCTGCACGGCGAGCGGATCGGCGGTGACGTTGTCGAGCACCGAGGCGTAGGCGCTGATCGCGCCGGTAGGGGAGTCGACCGTGATCTCGATGCGGCCGTCGTCGAGATTCGGAATGCCGGCGACGTTCTTGATGAACTGATTGAGCTGCTGATGCTCGCCCGGCTGCAGCGAGTACGGGATCTCCTTCAGTACGTTACCGAGGTCGTCGATGACGCGAATGCGGCCGCTGGCGGGTGTGCCGGAGCCTTCGACGAGGCCGAGGTTCGTGCGGAACTTCGCCGACTCGGCGATCTGCTGCAGGCTGATGACGGTCGGCGCGCCCGTCGGCTGGCTGAAGAGCGACGCCGTCGCGGGGCCGGCGAACTGCGCGAACGGGATCGCGGCGACGAACTGGCCGTACGTGCCGATGGAGGTCGTCGCGAACGTGCGGCTCGCGGCGTACGTCAGCGTCGAGGAGTTGTTGATCGGACGGATCTCGAGCGAGCCGAAGCCGACGTCGTTCGGATCGCCGGTCGCTCCGTAGCCGAAGAAGTCCTTCGCGATGTCGTTGAGCGCGATCGTCTGGTTGCCGGCGATGGTGAGGTTCGTGATCTTGCCGGTCTGCGTGCCGTCGCTCCGGGTCGGCGTGAACGTGACCTGGTAGTCGATCGGCGACGTGCCGGCGTTCGTGATGCGAACGTCCGACTGGAACGGCCCGGCGCCGCTGTTCACGTGCGTGACGACGGGGATGATGAGCGCGTTGCCCGGCGGGAGCGTTTTGCCGCCGAGTGCGACCGGCGTCACGAGGCTCACCGAGACAGGCGTGTTGATCGGCGCGCCGTTGCTCGGCGTCACCGTGACCGTTCCGGTGTTCGCGCCGGGCGGGAGGCCGGTTGGGTTCGCGGTGACGGTGAGGGTCGTGCCGCTCGGCGGCAGCGTGCCGGTTGCCGGGGTGACGGTGAGGTAGCCCTTGTCGGTGGTGGCGCTGTAGCCGGTGTCGAGCGCGGTCTTGGACGCGACGCCAGGGACGAAGATCTGGAAGCTGATCGGCTCGGTCGCACCGAGGGGCACGACGGTGTCGACTTTCTTCGCGGTGGGCGGCGGGGGCGCCTGGACGACGGTGTTGACGACCGTCGAGAGCGGTCCCGTGCCGCCGCTGCAGCTCAGCGCGTGCACGCGGTAGTAGTAGGTCGTGTTCGTCGCGACTGAATGCGTGAATGTGGCCGACGTCCCGTTGACGGTCTGCGACGTCACGTTCGCCGTGAAGTCGGCGCTCGTCGACTCATCGACCTGGTAGCTGGTGGGGTCGGCCGTCTGCGTCCACGAGACGGTGTAGTCGATCCCCGACTGCGAGATCGGCGGCGTGCTGACGGTCGGCGTGCACGTCGGCAGCGTCGCGTTGGCGAAGGCGTACACGAAGGTGTAGTTGTCGCCGGTCGTGTCGTTCGCGTCGACCTCCTCGGTCAGGCCCGCGATCGGGATCGTCGCCGGGGCGGCGGTGGTCGGCGTCACCTGAATCGTCGACGTCAGCGAGCCTCCCGCGGGAATGGAGTTCTCGCCGATGCAGAACTGAAACGACTCTTCGGTGTTGGTCGGCTCGTCGGCGGAGCTGAGGCACTCGAGCGTGCTCGGGAGGCCGGAGTTGAAATTCGACACCGCAACGCTCTGCGGCGGCGCCGCGATCGACCAACCCGAGAAGTAGGTGCCGTTGCACGCGTTCGGGCCATTGTTCATCGTCGTCGACGTGCAGGTCGACGTCTGCCCCGCGTGCAGCGGCGTGCAGGAAACGGTGATGGTCAGATTGCAGCTCGCGGCGTGGAGGGCGAAGGGAGAGGCGAGAAGGAGAAGAAGGAGCGAGAGAAACCACCGTGGGCGGGGCAAAGGGTCGGGCCTCCTATTAGAGTTGAATGGGATTCTATCTAATAACTAGTCACTCGTCACTAGCCGGCAGATCCGGTCGAAGTCACGCAGCCTCAGCTCCTCGGCGCGGGCGTTCTCATCAATTCCGGCACTCCGCATCGCGGCGAGCACGGCTTCCCGCGGCCAATCGGTGAGGTTGTTCGTCAGCTTCTTGCGGCGCATCCGAAACGACGCGCTGATGAGCCGCAGGAGCTCTTCGCGACCGCACTCGATCTCCGGCTGCGCCGGGTCGAGGACGACCACCGCGCTCCGAACCTTCGGCGGCGGGTAGAACGAGCGCGGCTCGAGCGTCATCAGGATGCGCGCGGTCGCGTAGAGCTGCGTGTACAGCGTGAGGTAGCCGTACTGCTCGCCGCGCGGCTTCGCGACGAGGCGCTCGGCGACCTCCTTCTGCAGCATGAAGACGGCGCGGCGGCAGTGCGGGTCGGCGATGACACGGCGGAGGATCGGCGTGCCGACGTTGTATGGAAGGTTGCCGACGGCACGGAACGGCGTCTCCGGCAGCGGCGCCTCGAGGGCGTCTTCGTTGCGGATTTGTACGCGATCGCCGAGGCGAAGCTGCAGCGCGTTGGCGAGGTCGGGATCGATCTCGATCGCGACGACCGGGACGCCGAGGGCGGCTAGCTTTTCGGTGAGGACGCCTTCGCCGGGACCGATCTCGACGATCGTTTCAGCAGGCGTCTCGCCCGGCTGCGGCTCGATCGATGCAACGATCCGGTCGACGGCGCCGCGGTTGCGGAGGAAGTTCTGTCCCCACTTTTTCTTCGGATGCGCCACTGGTGTGAATTAGAAATTGAAAATTGAAAATTGAAAAGCCGCCCGCCCTCTGCTCCTTTTTTCAATTTTCAATTTTCAATTTTCAATTCGGTAGACTGGGCCGATGGTGCAATCCGTCGAGATCGACCAAACCGCCGCTAACGAGACCATCGCGAAACTGCGCCAGGAAGTGTCGCGCGTGGTCGTCGGGCAGAGCGCCGTCGTCGATCGCCTCGTGATCGCGCTCCTGGTGCGCGGCCACGTGCTGGTCGAGGGGCTGCCGGGCCTCGCGAAGACGCTGCTCGTAAAGACGCTCGCCTCCGCGATCGCGGGCACGTTCAAGCGGGTCCAGTTCACTCCCGACCTGCTGCCGGCCGACATCACCGGCACGCTGATCTTCAACCCCGACGCGCGGACGTTCTCGCCGCGCTTCGGGCCGATCTTCGCGAACCTCGTGCTCGCCGACGAGATCAACCGCGCGCCGGCGAAGGTGCAGAGCGCGCTGCTCGAGGCGATGCAGGAGCGGCAGGTGACGATCGGCGACACGTCGTACAAGCTGCCGGATCCGTTCGTGGTCATCGCGACGCAGAACCCGATCGAGCACGAGGGGACGTACGCCCTCCCGGAGGCGCAGGTCGACCGGTTCGTGATGAAGCTGAGGGTCGACTATCCGACCGCGGAAGAGGAACTGCGGATGCTCGGGATGTATCTCGACCCGACGCGCGAGGCGATCGCGGTGCGGCCGGTGATCGCGCTCGAAGCGATGCACGCGGTGGCGCAGCTCGCCGCGCGCGTCCACGTCGACGAGCGCATCGGGCGCTACATCGTGGCGCTGGTGGCGAAGACGCGCGAGCCGTCGCCGCACGTCTCGTTCGGCGCATCGCCGCGGGCGACGCTGGCGCTGGCACACGTTGCGAAGGCGCATGCGTTCCTCGGCGGCCGCGCGTTCGTCGTCCCGGAGGACGTGAAGGCGATCGCGCACGACGTCCTGCGCCACCGCCTCGTGCTCAGCTACGAGGCCGCGGCCGAGAACGTGACCGCCGACCGGATCGTCGAACAGGTATTGAGCGCCGTTCCCGTGCC
>DASYSN010000138.1:0-19945 GCA_036003305.1 Thermoanaerobaculia bacterium | reverse complement strand
AGCGCCTTCACGTCCACCACTGCGTTACGATCTTTTCGGGCCATCGAGTTCTTCTCCTGTTCGTTTTGTTTTGGCGAATCGAACTTACAGGAGATCTCCTTGGCCTTTCTCTTTTTGCAGAACTATCCGGACACTACCCGACACACCGAGCGTCGTGGCCGACACACCGAGCGTCACGGCCGACGCACCGAGCGGCACGGCCAACACATCGAGCGGCGCGGCCAACACACCGAGCGGCGTAGCCAACACACGGAGCGGCGCGGCCGACACATCGAGCGGCGCGGCCGACACACCGAGCGGCGTAGCCGACACACGGAGCGGCGCGGCCAACACACCGAGCGGCGCGGCCGACACATGGAGCGCCGTCAGCCCCACATGGAGAGCGCGGCGCCGAACTGCAGACGTTCGCGTCAGCGCCCGAAGAATTTTCTTGACAATCACCGAGCGCGGCTTTATTTTTTTGGCGAGATCAGCGTTCGAAAGAACAAAGATCTCCGTGGCTAACGGCGGTACGAGAGTCCTGAAGAAGGGGTCGCAGTTCGTACCGATTGCGGGAGTTAGAGCTTGCTCCTCCTGCCGCGCGGAGACCCGGGGTTCGTACGACCTCGGGAAATCGCTAACCGGAAGTGTCGGCGCGTGGCCGGTACTTCCAGCCGAAGGGCCGCGTTTCGAACTCGCCTCGTATACGAGTACCTGACGTCACCTCCGGCCTCAACCCGCCCGACAGGGCATTGGAGATGACGATGTCTACGAATCAAACTCCCGCAACAGCCGATACGACCCAGCCCCAGCCGACGGTGAAACTCGACCCTGAAACGGTCGTCGAGCAGATCCGGACGCTCCGTTCACAGATCGAAGAGGTACCGCAACTGACGCCGGCGCAGAAGCGCCTGCTGCGCAACCGTGGGCGCAAACCGTCCGACGCGGTCATCGCCAGTTCGATCAACGTGATCGGAGCGCTCGACACCATCGCGCAGGCGATCGGGCAGAAACCCGAGGACGTGCGCCAGTTGCAAACGGACTGGACCCGCTGGACGGCGGCCGCCGACGAGCTTCGTGCTCTGCTGAACGGAATTGACGGTGCGAACCTCATCCGCCGCCAGCAGTTGGTACTGATCTCGGCGCAGGCCTACAACATCGGGAACCAGCTCGCGCGCAATCCGGCGAACGACGTGCTGGTGCCGCACCTTCAGGAAGTGAAGCGTCAGAAGAGTCTCTCGAACCGGAAAAAGAAGGTCGAGAACCCGCAGACGCCCGCTCCCGAACCGGCACCGGTACCCGCGACACCGAATCACGTAGAGTAAAGGAGGTTGTGAACCCTGGGCGCGCGCAGGCGCGCCCAGGGTTCCATACGGTCATGAACGAGAAAACTCCGGCCGAACGTGTCAAAGAGCTCCTGAACGAAATCATCGAGTTGTATCTGGAGACCGAGGGCATCCCGGACTCGCCGATCTCCACGATGACGAACGGCAAAGACCGACGGATTCTCCGCCGCGCCGCCGACCGCCTGCGCAACGGCGAACCGCAGCGCACCGATAAGAACATGTGGTCCAAGCCGCAGCTCATCCGGCTGTACGAAAACACCGTCAAGCGCGACGAGATCCTCGAGCGCACGCACGGCCGGTTCGGCACCGCGTGGCAGGAGATCGGCCGGTTGGTCCACGAAGATCCGCCCGGCACGGAAAAGGCGTTCGACGAGTTCTTCACCGATCTGGAGCTCCAGGCGAAACTCGACGGCCCCGGCAGCCGTGCCGAGGCCCGCTTCCGTCAAAGAGAAAAGTTCGAGCGCTTCATCATCGCATTGAACACGGAGATGACGACGAGCAAGCGCCGGCAGAAGCGGCCGGAGAAGAAGCCCGAGAAGAAGCCGGGCCGCCTTCAGGTATTCGATCCATCGGGACGCATCCCGATCATCAGTGCCGAGATCGTTGACACTCCACTCCCCGGCGAGACGGTCGTCCGGTTCCCGGCGGACGGGAAGCACTCCGGACCCGATCAGATCTTCCTTCGCTTCGATACCGGATCGGAGTCGTGGGTCGGGGACTTCGAGTGCGGCCTCCACTACCTCAGTTCGGCCTTCCCGCTGCCGGATAGGAAGCACCTCTTCGTCTCAGCCTGCGGCGCCGGCTACATGATCGACATCAAGACGCGCGCGCTCGTGTACCGCACCGGCATCGACATCAGCGGGACCCACCGCAACATCCCGATGACGATCTTCCTCGCCATCCACAACGGAGAGAGCCTCGAAGCCTTCGGAGCGAACGGCCGCCTCTGGAAGACGAAGCCGATCGGTTCCGGCATTCGAAACATCGGCTACAACACGGAAGCCGTCTACGGCGAAGCGTTCCAGAAACCGGAGCGGCAGTGGATGCGGTTCGCCGTGAATAAGGTTACGGGCGAGGTGACGCGGTCACTCTATCTGCCGTAGCGCGGAACGCGGCAGCGTGATCGTAAACGTGGTTCCGGCTCCCTGCTGGCTCGCGACGTCGATCGTCCCGCCGTTCGCCGTCACGATCCGCCAGACGACGGCGAGGCCAAGACCGGTTCCGTTGCGCTTGGTGGTGAAGAGCGGCTCGAAAATATTCGCGAGCGCGTTCTGCGGGATGCCGATGCCGGTATCGCTGACGCGCAGTTGGACACCTTCGCGCGACGTCGACAGCGCGATCGTGAGGTCGCCGCCATCCGGCATCGCGTCGACGGCATTGGCCGCGAGGTTGATGAGCGCCTGATGCAGCTGGTCGCGGTCGCCCCGCACCATCACCGGCTCCGCGGGCGAATCCACGCGCACGTTCACGCCGCGTTTGCCGCCAAGCGCCTCGACCTCCGGAACGATTGCCATCAGCCATTGCCTTGCATCGAAGACGCCGATCGCCGGTTCCGCGCGATTGCTGAAATGAAGGACCTGGGAGGTGATCGCCTTCCCACGCGAAACCGCGGTGACGAGCAGATCCGACATTCGGGCCAACCGGGGATCGTGGGAGTACGACCGCACGATGACGTCCCCCACCGGGGCGACCGCCATCAAGACATTGTTGAACTCGTGCGCCATCGTCGTGGCGAGACGTCCGAGGCTGTCGATTCGGTTGGCCTGTTCGACGCGCTTCTCGAGCAGCACCCGGTCCGTGACGTCGATCATCGCTCCGACCATGCGAACCGCGGTGCCGCCATCGCGAACGACCAGTGCGCGGCTGATGACTTGTGCCCATTCGCCGTTCACACGCCGATAGCGGAACTGAGAATGCCAATGGGAAGCGTCGGAAAAGAGCGCCGTCTCCATGCTCGCGCGCACTTGCGGTCGATCCTCGGGATGCAGCCGGTCGAACCCAGCGTCGAGCGAAATCTCCCGCTCGTCATAGCCGAAGGCGTCCTTGAACGCGGCACTCATGGAGGCGTAACGAGTATGGAGACTGA
Organism: Thermoanaerobaculia bacterium; assembly: GCA_036003305.1. Classification (GTDB taxonomy): domain Bacteria; phylum Acidobacteriota; class Thermoanaerobaculia; order Gp7-AA8; family Gp7-AA8; genus DASXHZ01. The sequence continues at coordinate 16,534 of DASYSN010000138.1, read as the reverse complement.
GATCCCAGATGACGTCATTGCTGGCGCGGAGCGCCAGTTCCAGCCGCTCCTCGACGCTTTTTCTCTCCTTGCGCTCGCGATACTCCTCGAGCGCGCGGGTCACGGCCGAGGGGAGCCGCGTCAGGCGGTCCTTGAGCACGTAGTCGGTCGCCCCGCTGCGGAGCGCCTCGACCGCCCTCTCTTCACCGATCGATCCAGAGACGAAGATGAACGGGATGTCGACACCGCGTCCGCGCGCGATGGCCAGCGCTTCCACGCCGTTGAAGCCCGGCAGATTGTAATCGGCCAGGATGATGTCGAATGGACGATGGAGCGCGGCGGTGAAGGCCTCGCGCGTCTGGACGCGTTCCATGCGTGCTTCAATCCCGTTGCGCTCCAGCATGCGGATCAACAGATCGGCATCCCAGTCCGAATCTTCGAGGAGAAGTGCGGCGATCATGCGGTCGTCCTGTTGAGCATCATCCAGTAGAAGCCGACTTCCGCGATGGCACGGGCGAATGATTCGAACTCGATCGGCTTGACGATGTAACTGTTCACACCGAGGGCGTAGCTCTGGTACCGGTCGCGCTCGGCCTCCGAGGACGTGAGAGCCACGACGGGAATGGAGCGGGTACGCGGATCTTCCTTGAGCTGGCGAAGGACCTCCAGGCCGTCGATCTTCGGCAACTTCAGATCGAGCAGGATCACACGCGGAACCTGATCGACGCTGCGGCCCGCAAACCGGCCGCGGGCAAAGATGAAGTCGAGGGCCTCTTCGCCGTCGCGCGCGGCCTGGATGTGATTCGCGATCCGGTGCTTTCGCAGGACTCGCAGCGTCATATCGAGATCGTGAGGGTTGTCCTCGACGATGAGGATCTCTGTCAGGTCATCGGACATCCTGGCTCTCCTCTTCCGCCGGCAGCGTGAAGTAGAACGTCGCGCCGACCCCTGGCTCCCCTTCCGCCCATACCTTCCCGCCGTGCCGCGTCACGATCCGCTCCACGATAGCGAGACCGATACCTGTGCCTTCGAACTCATTCCCGGCATGCAGGCGCTCGAAGACGAGAAAAAGCTTTTCGGCATAGCGCATGTCGAAACCGACGCCGTTGTCTTGGACGGAATAGAAGCTCATTCCGTTCTCGCAATGCCCGTCGACGCCGATGCGCGCGGGCCGGCGTCCGCGCGAGTACTTCCACGCGTTGCCGATGAGATTGGCGACGACGCGGCCGATCATCTCGGCATCGCCTCGTGCCCGCGGCAGATCGCCGATGATCACCTCGACCTCGCGGTCCGGCTCTCCGATGCGGAGGCGCTGGACCTCCGCGGCGACGCGTGAGGCGAGGTCGACGCTGTGATACCGCAGCGCCCGGGACGTGACACGAGAGAGATCGAGCAGATCGTCGATGAGCCGCCCCATGCGATCGGCCTCGAGACGGATCACGTCGAGAAAGTGCGCCCCCTCGCCCTCCAGACGCGGCGCGTAGTCTTCGGCGAGGAGGCGCGCGTAACCGCCGATGGCGCGCAGCGGCGCGCGCAGATCGTGCGAGACCGAGTAGGAGAAGGCCTCGAGCTCGCGGTTCACCGCTTCGGCGCGTTCCGTCCTCTCCACGAGCGCGCTTGCGACGCGGCGGTACTCACCGTCCAGTACCGCGAACTCGTCGTCGCCATCGAGGGGGACGAGATCGTCGTTCCGCTCGAGACGGCGGGTATTCTCGACGATGTGCTCGAGCCGGCGCGTGATGCTCGCGCCGAAGAATCCGCCCATGAGAACGGCGACCAGAACGTTCACCGCGGTCCCCGCGCCGATCGACGCCAGCATCATCATGCGCGAGCGGTGCGACCGCCGGCTCAACTCGAGTTGCATCCGACGCTCTTCTGCGATGACCTCGTTCGCGTTCAGGCGCGCCGAGTCCATCAGCCGCTTCCCTTCCAGGCGCCCAATACGCGCCACCGCCGCGTCCCGCCGGCCGCCGGCGATCAGCTGCCGGTTGATGCGGTGAAATTCAAAAAAGCGCTCCGCGTCGTTCTGGAAAGCGTCCGCAGCCGGGGACCGGTATCGGTCGAGTGTGCGCCGCTCGTTCGAAAAGAGGCGCTGCGCCTCGTCGAACGTCGCGACGAATGACAGGTTGCCCGTGAGAACGTAGCCCCGCATCGCCGACTCGGCCTCGGACAGCCGCGCCAGCAAATCATCGAGCTCGTCTTCCGCGCGACTCAGCTCGAGTACCGACTGAGCCTCGATCGCGTGCTGGCGCTCAACGAACGCTACCAGCGCGAGAAATACCAGTTGGAACAGGAGCGGAGTGAGAACCACGAGGCGTCCCTTCCGGCCGAGGGACGACTGCTCTACCCACCTTGCTACTGTGCTCGTGACAACCATGCCTTCTCCCCCTAGAGAACGCAAATATCACTGGACAGCGAGACACCCTTGCGACTTCACGGCATAACGGAAATTGTCTCCTAAACCACTCAGGATGAATGAGTTCATCGATCGGGCCTTGTTCACAATTTACGTCGCCGCGGCTGTGTTTACCAGAACTGGGTTGTTACAGTTTGAGCAAGCAGACGCAAGCGTGGACGCTCGGCTCACGCATGCTGAGGCAGCAAGATGTGGAACGCGGTCCCTGCACCCGGCGTGCTCTCGGCGTACATCTCGCCGCCATGCGAGGCAATCACCTGGTAAGAGACCGCTAGGCCCAGACCGGTCCCGGCCCGTTTCGTCGTGAACAGCGGCTCGAAAATGTGTTGCAGGACGTCGGGCTCGATTCCCGCCCCGGTATCGGCGAAAACGATCTCGGCATACGTCCTGTCGCCGAGTACGACCTCCTCGATCGTGAGGGTGGCGCGGCCGCCGCGGGACATGGCGTCACGTGCATTCACGGCGAGGTTCGTCAGCACCTGCTCCAACTGCTGCTGGTCGGCGCGAACATTCAGTGCTTCGGATGACGTCTGCACCTCCAGCGTAACGGCGAGGCCGAGGAGAGAGCGGAGCTCCGCACTGAACGACTGAGCCCATGCGTTCACGTCGAGCGGTTGGAGGTTGAGCTGAGCCGGACGGGTGAAGCGGGCGACGTCGCTCGTGATCCTCTGCCCTCGTTTTACCGCGTCGCCGATTCGCTTCGCGAGTTGGCCGACCACGACAGGAGCGCCGCCGCGCGCGAGCTGAGTGGCCGCCACCTCGATCGTCATCAGGACGTTGTTGAATTCGTGCGACATGGTCGTGGCGAGGCGGCCGACGCTCTCGATCCGGCGCGACTGTTCGACCAGAGCCTCGGCGCGCTGACGCGCCAGATGGTTTGCGTTCTCCTGCCGGGCACGCAGGATCGCGGGCGCGAGGCGGCTCAGACGGTCCTTCAGGATGTAGTCCGTCGCGCCGAGCTTCAGCACCTCGACCGCCCTTTCGTCGCCGAGCGTGCCGGAGACGATCAGAAACGGCAGGTCGGCGCTCATCTCACGCACAATCCGAAGGGCGGCAAGACCGTCGAATGACGGCAACCGGTAGTCGGCAAGCACCAGGTCGGGCAAATTCGCGTGCAGCTCCCGCACGAAATCGTTCTCGTTGTCGACACGGCGCAGCGCGAACGGCAGCTCCGCGCGCACGAGCGCGCGCTCCACCAACTCCGCATCGGTGTCGGTGTCTTCCAGGAGAAGGATGTCGAGAGGATTGCTCGCCATGTCCGTTCGCGCTTCAGGTCGCGGTTCGGTTGAGAAGCATCCAGTACATGCCGATCTCGGTCACGGCCCGGGTGAAGGACTCGAACTCGACCGGCTTGACGATGAAGCTGTTCGCGCCCAGTTCGTATGTGGCGAGCCGGTCGCGTTCTTCGGCCGACGAGGTCAGAACGACCACGGGGACGAGCGCGGTCCGCGGATCCGACTTGATCCGGCGCAGCACGTCGATCCCGTCGACCTTTGGCAATTTCAGGTCGAGGAGGACGACACGGGGATGGGGAGATCCGTTGCGTTCCGCAAACTCGCCCGTTGCAAAGAGGAAGTCGAGCGCTTCGGCCCCGTCGCGAACGGCGGCGACTTTGTTGGCGAGGTTGATCTTGCGGAGGGCGCGAAGCGTCAGCTCCAGGTCGGTTTCGTTGTCTTCGACGAGCAAAATCTCCACCGGTTCGTCAGTCACGCTTTTCCTCTCGCTCATCGGGCAGCGTAAAAAAGAACGTCGCCCCTTTCCCGGGTGCGGCATCCGCCCACACGCCGCCACCGTGACGGTGAACGACGCGCTCGACGATCGCCAGCCCAACCCCGGTTCCGCTGAACTGGCTCGCAGAGTGGAGACGTTGAAAGACGCCGAAGAGTTTGCCGGCGTACTGCATATCGAACCCGACGCCGTTGTCCGCAACGAAGTAGACGGTCCCGCCTTCTTTGACGGTGCTTCCCACCACGATCTGAGCGTGCTTGCAAGGCGTCGTGAACTTCACGGCGTTCGACAGAAGGTTCGTGAACACCTGCCGAATCATCGCGAGGTCGCCGCGGGCCGGCGGGATGGCATCGAGAACGAATTGGATCTCCCGCTCGCCGGGCGCCGGGGCGACGTCCGCGAACGTCCGGGCGGCAAGATCCCGCATGTCGATCTCCACGCGGTCGACCGGGTGCCGCGACAGCCGTGAAAACGCGAGGAGGTCGTCGATGAGTCGGGCCATCGTGACGGTGTTGCTCCGGATGACGCCGAGCAAACGATGACCCTCGGCGTCGAGAACAGTCGCGTACTCGTCCACGAGAATTCGGGAGAAGCCCTCGATCGCGCGCAGCGGCGCGCGAAGGTCGTGCGATACCGAGTACGAGAACGCCTCCATCTCGCGGTTCGCGTGCTGCAAGTCCGCGGTGGCTCTGGAGAGCGCCCCCGCTACCTCGTGAAAAACCGCGTCGACCTCGGAGATCTCGTCGCCTGGAGAAATGGTGGGCAACAGCGGCTCCTCGGCCGCGAGCCTGCGCGCGTTCTCTATGAGAACGCCGAGCCGGCGGCTGATTCCGGAGGTGAACGCCGTCGCAAGCCCCGCTGCGAGGAGGAGGTTGAGAAGGAGTCCGCTCGTGACGATCGCAATGGCCAGCTGATTCGACTGCGACGCCCGGGTGTGCCTCGCCGCTGCGAGACGCTGCTCCTCCGCGACAAAGGCGCCGGACGGACCGAGAAACTGATGCATGAGGTGCTTGCCCTTCTCCGTCCCGACCAACGCCACCGACGCCTCCCGTCGACCGCTCAGCACGAGATCCGCGTTGACGTTCTGGAAATCGAGCACCGCCTTGGCGGACGCCGCCATCTGCAGCACGCGGGCTGCCTGCGCCGGGTTGTCGGCGACGAGGCGCGAAAGACGGGATAGGGCGGGTGTAACCGTGCGTTCGGCGGCGCGGCAGTCCGCGAGAAAATCGACGTTCTCGGTGAGGACATAGGCGCGGAGGCTCGCCTGCGCCAGGAGTAGCGCGGTCTTTACGGCGAAGGCATCGCCGAGCACCTGCTGCGAGTGAAGCTCCCAGCCATGCGCATCGACTGCCTGCCGGCTGACGCCGAGGAGCGCCACGCCGAAGACGATCTGCGCGACGAACGGAAGGGCAACGAGAACCGCTCCCTTCTTCGCGATGGTGAGAGTAACAAACGGACGACGATGCACCACGAACCAGTGCACATCATGACATACGTCACGCCATCTCTAAAGTTACACGGGAGCTACGACGACGTTCTGCAACTCTCAGCGGCGCGCGCGAAGGAATCGGCATCGAACGGTTTTTCGAGCGTGCAGCCAATGGCGACGTCCTCGAGAAGCGCGCGCGCTGCGTCGTCGTGCTCGACGAGGATGAGGGTCCGGCAGAGCAATTCCGGCCGCCGCATGCACAGGTGACGAACCAGGTCGTATGCCGTCATCCGCGGCAGGTCGAAATCGATGACGACGAGGTCGGGAGACGCCTCCCAGAGGCAACCGATGGCGTCTTCTCCGTCCGGTGAAACGTGCAGCTCCCAGCCATCAAGTGCATCGATGACCTGTTGCTGCAGTTCGGCTGCTACAGCGACAAGCGCCCTCGGCTGTGACAAACAAGCGAATGGTACTAATCATTCGTGCAGCGTCGAGCAAGATCAGAGCTGCAAAACCACTCTGGGACGCGAGTCCGGCGCGGTGACTGAGAACCAGCGCCGCCGGAGCCACAGCGCGACGCTGACGAGGCCGATCAGCGCCGGCACCTCGACCAGCGGTCCGATCACGGCCGCGAACGCGGCACCGTGCGCGATGCCGAACGTCGCCACCGCGACCGCGATCGCCAGCTCGAAGTTGTTCGACGCGGCGGTGAAGGAGAGCGTGGCGGTCTGCTCGTACGTCGCGCCGAGCTTGCGGCTGATCCAGAAGCTGAAGAGGAACATCACGGCGAAGTAGATGAGCAGCGGAAGCGCGATTCGCAGCACGTCGAACGGCGCGCGCACGATCGCGTCGCCCTTCAGGCTGAACATGACGACGATCGCGAAGAGGAGCGCAATGAGGGTGATGGGGCTGATGCGCGGGACGACGACGCGGTGGTACCACTCCAGCCCTTTGATCTTGCCGATGACGAATCGCGTCAGGAAGCCGGCGACGAACGGAACGCCGAGGTAGAGCGCGACGCTCTTCGCGATGTCGAGCATCGTGATGTGCACGACAGCGCCGCGCAAGCCGAGGGCCGCGGGGAGCACGCTGATGAAGAACCACGCGTAGACGCTGAAGAAGAGCACCTGAAAGATCGAGTTGAAGGCGACGAGGCCGGCGCAGTATTCGGCGCTCCCCTTTGCCAGGTCGTTCCAGACGATCACCATCGCGATGCAGCGCGCCAGGCCGATCAGGATCAATCCGATCATGTACTCCGGGTAGTCGCGCAGGAAGACGACGGCGAGCGCGAACATCAGCAGCGGCCCGATGACCCAGTTCTGCAGCAGCGAGAGCGCCAGCACCTTGCGGTTCTCGAACACGCGGTGCAGCTCCTCGTAGCGCACCTTCGCGAGCGGCGGATACATCATCAGGATCAGGCCGACGGCGAGCGGCACGCTGATCGTGCCGGCGTTCCACGCATTCACCGCGCGGTTGAACCCCGGCATGGCGTAACCGAGCGTCACGCCGGCCGCCATCGCGAGGAAGATCCAGAGCGTCAGGTAGCGGTCGAGGAACGAGAGACGTTTCGTCGTCATCGCGCACGTCACTATATTCGCTTACGCGGATGTGTAGGGGCAACTGATACGCTTCGTCCAAGGTGTTCGTCCCGAAGTCGATCGTGTGCCTCAGGGAAGGCTATACACGGCAGCGCGTCATGCACGACCTCGCCGCAGGCGTCGTCGTCGGCATCGTGGCGCTGCCGTTGGCGCTGGCGTTTGCGATCGCGTCGGGAGTGCCGCCGGAGCGCGGGCTCTATACGGCGGTCGTCGCGGGCTTCCTGATCTCGGCGCTGGGCGGGTCGCGCGTCCAGATCGGCGGACCGACCGGCGCGTTCGTCGTCATCGTCTACGGGATCATCCAGCGCTACGGCTACGACGGCTTGGTGATCATCACCATGATGGCCGGCGTGCTGCTCGTCGTCCTCGGCCTCGCCCGGATGGGGACGCTCATCAAGTTCATCCCCTACCCCGTCATCACCGGCTTCACCTCGGGCATCGCGGTCATCATCTTCTCGTCGCAGGTGAAGGACTTCCTCGGCCTGAAGATGGGAACCATTCCCGCCGATTTCGGGGAGAAGTGGGTCGCGTATGCGGGCCATTTTTCGAGCATCTCGATCCCTGCGGCGCTCGTCGCGTCCGGCACGCTGTTGGTGCTGATCTTCTGGCCGCGCGTTTCGACGCTGGTTCCGGCGCCGTTCGTCGCGATGGTCCTCGCGACGGCGGCGGTGCAGGTTTTCCACCTTCCGGTCGAGACGATCGGGACGCGATTCGGCCACGTTCCGAGCTCCTTTCCGCCGATGCACGTGCCGCATCTCGATCTCTCGCAGCTTCGCGAATACTTCTCGCCGGCGCTGACGGTGGCGCTGCTCGCCGCGATCGAGTCGCTCCTCTCCGCCGTCGTTGCCGACGGCATGATCGGGACGAAGCACAAGTCGAACATGGAGCTCGTGGCGCAGGGCGTGGCGAATATCGCGTCGCCGCTCTTCGGCGGAATTCCAGCGACCGGGGCGATCGCGCGCACGGCCACGAACATCAAGACGGGCGGCCGGACGCCGCTCGCCGGGATGATGCACGCCGCGACGCTGCTGCTCATCCTCCTGCTCCTCGGCAAATGGGCGTCGATGGTTCCGCTGGCGGCGCTCGCCGCGATCCTCGTGATGGTCGCGTATCACATGAGCGAGTGGCGCTCGTTCGCGGGCCTCTTGAAGGCTCCGAAGAGCGACATCGTCGTCCTGATCCTGACGTTCGGCCTGACGGTGTTCGTCGATCTGTCGGTCGCGGTGCAGGTCGGGATCGTGGTGGCGTCGCTGCTGTTCATGAAGCGCATGAGCGACATCACGCAGATCGAGTGGCTCGACGAAGACGAGACGGAGGATCCCGGCTCGATCACGCAGTCCGGCCGGCGCGCGGTCGATGTCTACGAGGTGAACGGCCCGTTCTTCTTCGGCGCCGCGGACAAGGTGAAAGAGGTGATGGGCGGCATCGGCAAGCCGCCGAAGGCGTTCGTCCTCCGGATGCGGCACGTCCCCGCGATCGACGCCACCGGCCTGCACGCGCTCGAGCAGATGGCGAAGAAGTGCCGCCACGACCGGACGCGCTTCATTCTCAGCGAAGTCCGCGAGCAGCCGCGGCGCGCAATCGAAAAGTCCGGACTGAAGATCGGCGAGATCGTCGATACGTTCGAGGAAGCGCTCGAGCGGTTGACGCCGAGGCAGGCTGCGTCGTCATGAGGCTCTCCCCCATGTCATCCTGAGGTGGCGGAGCGGCGGAGCCGCGTAGCGCACCGAAGGATCCGGCGCTGAAACGAGTCATGCGTTCCAGCTACCGGTAGCTCCGACGCGCTTCTTGTTCCAGCACCGGATCCTTCGTCGTCCTCCGCTTCGCTGCGGCGACTCAGGATGATAGGTAGCTACACCCACTCCAGGGCGGCGGCGACGTCGATGGCTAGGCGGAGGGGATCGAAGGGTTTGGCGATCATGGAGCGGACGCCGAGCTCGGTGAAGCGGCGGCGGTCGGCGGCCTGGACCTTCGCGGTCAGGAAGATCACGGGGATGTCGCGCGTGGATGGATCGTCCTGGAGGCGGCGGAAGGTGGTGGGGCCGTCCATGCCCGGCATCATGACGTCGAGCAGGATGGCGTCGGGCCGGAGCTGCGGCGCGATCCGCAGGGCGTCGGCGCCGGAGCCGGCCATCGAAACCTCCCATCCCCTCGTGAGCTCCAGGCTGACGGATGCGATCTCGCGGATGTGGTCTTCGTCGTCGACAATGAGAATCTTCTTAGGCTGCACCTTGCACCTCCTCCGCTGCGATCATGGCGGCAAGGAGCTCCACGACGCGATGTTGGAATTCTTCGGGTGACACGCGGCTCTTGGTCATGAACTCGGTCGGGCCGAGCCGCAGCCGCTCCTGATCGGAGGGCGAGACTTCATGTGCGGTGTAGACGACCAACGGGACGTGCGCCAGCCTCGCCTGGGTGCGCATCCACTGCACGACTTCGAACCCGTCCATTTCGGGAAGGATGAGGTCGAGGATGACGACGTCGGGGACTTCGTCCTTGCAGGCGGCCAAAGCGCAGCGTCCGCTCGTGACGTGGCGCGTCCGGAGACCGTTCGCCTGGAGCGACGCCCCGATCACGCGCGCGAGATCGTTGTCGTCTTCGACGATCAGGACCGCCGGCCGGTCGTATGCGGCATCGACCGGCCTCTCGTCCGGCGAGTCTGCAGGAATTTCGTAAAGGGGGATGGTGAAGCAGAACGTCGTTCCCTTCCCCTCCTCGCTTTCGGCCCAGATCCGGCCGCCGTGTGCGGCGACGATGCTGCGGCAAATAGCCAGACCGAGGCCGGTGCCGCCTTTCTCACGCGAGTCGGATGCGTCGACCTGTTGGAAACGCTCGAAGATGGTCTCGAGGTGCTCCTTCGGAATACCGCGGCCCTCATCTTCGATCGCGAAGGTATACATCCCGTCTCGCGCGGATCCATTCAACAAGATCGTCGTTCCGGAAGGAGAAAACTTCACGGCATTGCTCAAGAGGTTTGTGAGGGTCTGGATGATGCGATCGTGGTCGGCCCACAGCGACAGGTGGGAAGGATCGGCGATGACGGTCACGCCCGCGCGCTCGGCGAAGTCCTGAATCCCTTCTGTCGCTTCGATCATGAGGTCGCCGCTGTCGACCATTCCGCGGTTCAGGTCGACGCGTCCCGAGTCGATCCGTTCGAGATCGAGGATGTCGTTGATGAGACGCACTAAGCGGTCGGTATTCGAGACCGCGATGTCGAGCATTCGCTGCGCGCGCTGATCGACGTTTCCGAGCAGGCCGCTGCCGAGGAGGCCGAGGGCCCCGCGGATCGACGTGAGCGGCGTGCGCAACTCGTGGCTGACCGTGGAGACGAATTCGTCTTTCATCTTCTCCATCGCCAAGCGCTCGCTGATGTCGCGGAAGGTAACGACGACGCCGGCTGGCTTGCCACGGTCGTCGACGATGGTGCTGGAGGTGTACTCGATCGGCACGGCGCCGCCGTCGAAGCGGTTGAATTTGCCGCGGCCGATCCGAACGGACGGCGCGAGGCGGGCGCCGCAGACGCGGCAATCGTCGTGCGGAAGCGTGCGGTCGGGGCATGTGGCGGCGTGAATGTGCGCGTGGAGACTCCGGCCGACGAGGCCCATTCCGGCCGAGCCGAGGATGCTGGCGGCGGAGGGGTTCATGAACGTGACGATGCCGTCGAGGTCGAGGCCGAAGATACCCTCGCCGGCGGAGTCGAGGATCGCCTGATTGCGGTCGAGGACGATACTCAGCTCGGCGGTGCGCTCCTGCACCTGGATCTCGAGTTTGTTGCGGTGCCGGTCGATCTCGCCGAGCATCTGGTTGAAGGCCGTGATGAGGTCGCGAATCTCGCTCGGCGTGGAATTCCGCGGCTCGTCGGCGCGCAAGCCATGGTTGTCGCCGCGCGTGATCTCGCGCGCGACGCCTGCGAGGCCGGCGATCGGACGCGATACGACCTCGGGGAGTTTCGACGACAGGATGAACGTCACCACCAGCGCCACGACCAGGATCCCGCCGAGAATCAGGACGTATTGCCGCAGGCGCATCTTCACGATGTCGCGCGACGCGGCGATGTAGAGAGTTCCGATCTCCTCGCCGTCGAAGATGATGTCGTTGAAGACCTCGATGTGCCCCGACTGCGGCGACTCCCTCAAGTCTCGCAGCGAGCCCGGGGCGAAACTCCCCTGACGAGCGTAGGTCACGAACGGAAGGCCGCTCCGGTCGAAGATGGCCGCTTCGATGACGGCCGGCTTCGCGCGAAGCGACGTGAGGATCTCACGCGCCGCGTCGCGGTCGCGGAAGGTGAGCGGCGCCGTACTGTCGATGGAGACGACGCTGGCGAGGGTGTTCATGTCGCGCTCCGTGATCTGGCCGAGCGACACGAAATCGACGACCACCGATGCCCCTCCCGCCAGGAGAAGGGCAACGGTCGTCGTCATCATGATGATGAGCCGAAGCCGCCGCTGGATGGACATGCCGGCAAAGTTCATCTTGCCTCCGCCGTTTCGCGGACCGCATGGGCGATCTGCAGCAGTTTTGAACTGATCCTGAGATGCCCCTCCGACGCCGCGCCGGTATTGACGGCGAAGTCGATGCGGTTCTGCACGGTCATGAGCTCGATCATGCCGCCGCGGATCGCGAAGCCGGCGACGTCGCTGACCGTCAGGACGCTGGAGCCGCGCGCCGCACGGATGATGGCGCCGAGATGTCCCTCCTCGGCCGAGCTGATGAACACGATCTGGCAGCCGGTCAGAAGGTCGTTCCAGCGGACGTGCCTCGCTATGAGCGGGTGACCGTTCGCACGCTGGCCAGCCATCTCGTCCTCGATCGCGCGTCCCGCTCGGTCGTCTCCGACCACTCCGATCACGATCGGCGCGCCGCGGGGAAGAACGCTCTGCGGCCACTTGACGAACTGCGCGAACCGGTGCAGGTAGGCAGCCTCGACCCGGTCGACCTGGCCCTGAACGTTGGACGCGAGCGCGGCACAGATGACGACCGCGGCGAAGACCGGCTTCATGCCTGATAGTCGCCACGAGGGACAAAAAAATACACGTATTTTTTGTGCGCCCGCCGCGACTCCCCACTGAAGGAGAACGTCCGATGGGAGCCGTAGCCTCGGTAGAAGAAAAGATCCGCGCGCTGCGGGATCGCTTCGTTCATGGCCTGGCGGGCCGGATCGAGGAGATCGAGGGCGAGCTGGCGCAGATGGCGGGGAACGGCAGCGCCGCCGCGCTGGAGCGCAAGTTCCACACGCTCGCCGGAACGGCCGGGACGTATGGCCTCGACCAAATCGCCGAGCTGGCCGTTCGAGGGGAGGAGATCTGCTGCGATCAGATCGTCGACAACTGCGCGACGCAGGCGCTGCACGCGATCGTGGCCGATCTCCGCGCGGCCATCGCGGCCGAGGGGGCGCCGCCGGCGCTCAAACTCGTGCCGGCAGAAGAAGCAAGCTGTGATTCGGCCGTGGCAGCGATGCGCGTCCTGTGCGTCGAGGACGATCCGGACCAGGCGGCGTACCTCACGACCGTCCTCGAAGATGCCGGCTATCAGACCGCGTGGACGAGCGACGCCGCGCAATTCGACGCGGCGTTCGCCTCGTTCCGCCCCGACCTGCTGATTCTCGACGTCAATCTGCCCGACGCCAGCGGCATCGACCTGGCGCGCGCGGTCCGCAACTCCGCCGCGTCGGCGACGCTGCCGATCCTCTTCCTCACGCACGACCGCACGCTCGATACGCAGCTCGACGGCCTTCGCGCCGGCGGGGACGACTACCTGACCAAGCCGGTCTCGGCGGAGCTGCTGCTGGCGACGGTCGAGACGCGCCTCGAGCGCGCGCGCGTGATGCGCTCCCTCATCGACACGGACGGCCTCACCGGGCTGTTGACGCACGCCGCGTTCGAGCGCGAGCTCGAGAAAGCGGTAATGGAGCAGGCGCGCGGCGAGGGAGCGTTCACGCTCGTGACGATCGACGTCGACCAGTTCAAGACGATCAACGACACGCACGGCCACGCCACCGGCGACCGCGCGCTCGCGGCGCTCGGCTCGCTGCTCCGCCGCTCGGTGCGGCGCACCGACGCGGTCGGCCGCTGCGGCGGCGACGAGCTGGCGATGCTGCTGCGCCGCGCCGGCGCCGGCGCGGCCGAAGGCCTCGCGAACGAGGTGCTGCAGCGCTGCATCACGATGAGCCGCAAGGTGCCGGTCACGTTCAGCAGCGGCGTGGCCGAGCTGCGCCGCGGGGACTCTCTCGAGAAGTGGAAACAGCGCGCCGACGACGCCATGTACGCGGCAAAACGCGCCGGGCGGGCGCGGGTGATGGTGTCGCCGTGAGCGCCGTCGCCTTCCTGCTTCCCGAGACGGTGGCGGATGCGCCGATGCACCTCGTCTGCGCGCACGATCTGCAGGGGCGGATCGTGTCGGTCAACCCGGCCGCCTGCCGCGCGCTCGACATGAGATGCGAGGAGCTGATCGGCACAAACCTCCGCAACATTCTCACCGCCGAAGCGGCGGCGTCGTTCGACGACTATCTCGCCGCCGTCGCCGCCCGAGGCGTGGCGCGGGGCATGATGTCGGTGGTGACGCGCGACGGAAAGGTCCGCGTCTGGCAGTACGAGAACCGGCTGTACGGAAGCCTCGTGAGCGGCTCGGCGATCGACGTCACGGCGACCGCGCTCGCGCTCCGTAAAGTCAAAGAAGACGAGCAGCTCTTCCGCTCGATCTTCGAGAACGCATCGGACGTCATCGCCGTACTGACGACGCGCAGCGTGATTCGGCACCACAACCCGGCGATGGAGCGGACGCTCGGCTACCGGAGCGCCGACCTGGTCGGCTCGACGCTGCTCGACTTCGTCCATGGCGAGGACGTCGACCGGATGCGGGAGTTCTTCTGCCGCCAGGCCGACGATCCGACGGCGTCGTACACGTCCGAGGTGCGGCTGCGGCGCGAGGACGGGACGTTCCGGTCGTTCGAAGTCGCGACGCGGAACATCGTCCGCGCGGGACAGGTCGAGGCGACCATTCTCAACGCCCGCGACGTCACCGATCGCCGCCTCCTGGAGTGGCAGCTCGAACAGGCCAACCGTGTCAACAGCCTCGGACGCCTCGCCGCCACGGTTGCCCACGAATTCAACAACGTCCTCATGGGCATCCAGCCGTTCGCGGAGCTGCTGGAGCGCCCGAAGATCTCGAGCGAGACGCTCACCAAGTGCGCGCGGCACATCGGCAACTCGATCCAGCGCGGCAAAGCGGTGGCGCTCGACATCCTCCGCTTCACGCAACCGTCGGCACCGGAGCGAAAGCCGCTCAGCGTCAACAAATGGCTCGATCACCTCCTCACGGAGATCGAGGCGCAGTGCGACAACAGCATCACGGTCACGAGCGACAAGCCGGTGGAGTCGCCCGTCATCCTGGCCGACCGCGTTCAGGTGGCGCAGGTGATCACGAACCTGACGAACAACGCCCGCGACGCGATGCCGCGCGGCGGAACGCTGACGATCGGCATCCGCGAGCCGGAAGCCGGCGAGCGCTTCTCGTTCGGCATCGTGGTACACCCGGAGCGATTCGTTCAGATCTCGGTGATCGATACGGGCTCGGGCATCCGGCCCGACGTCCTGCCGCATGTCTTCGAACCGCTTTTCACGACGAAGCAGAACGGCGGCACCGGCCTCGGCCTCGCCGTCGCGCACCAAGTGGTGCAGCGTCACGGCGGGGCGATCTTCGCCGAGAGCCGAATCGGAGCAGGCACGGCGTTTCACATTTTTCTGCCGAAGATTGTCACGGCGGAGGAACACCATCAGGACCAGCGGCGTCCGGCATTGCCGTGCCGCGTCCGCAGGGTCCTCATCGTCGACGACGAGTCCGCGATCAGCGAAGGGCTCGCGTCGATGCTTCACGTCCGCGGTTTCGAGGTGAGTTCGGTAGACACGGGCGGCCAGGCCACTCCGGCAATCTTTCAATTCCAGCCGGACGTGGTGCTGCTCGACATCGGGCTCCCCGACGTCGACGGCGCGGCCCTCGGCCTCGCGCTACGGCGGGAGATGCCGGAGCTGCCGATCATCTTCAGCACGGGCCACGGCGACCGCCGGACGGCGCTCCATGACGAGAACACGCGGTTTCTCCAGAAACCGTTCACGGTCGACGAGCTGCTGGCCGCGTTTCTCTCGCTCGATGAAGTGAGGGTGTCATGAGCACGAAGAAGCGCCAGGCGCTGGTGATCGACGACGACGAAGCGATGCGGGACCTGATTCAGGTGCTGCTCGAGTCGCGCGACTTCGAGGTCGAGAGCGTCGCCGATGGGATCCACGCCACGGAGCTGAGGAAGGAGTACGACGTCATCGTCCTCGACATGAAGATGCCGGTATTCGACGGCGCAAAGCTGGCCGACTACTGGAAGCTGACGATCCCCGACATTCTGCGGCGCGTGGTCGTCCTCAGCGGCTACTCGCGCGTTCGACAGCCGCACCCCGAGGCGTTTGCCGTGATGTCGAAGCCGTTCAACCACAACGAGTTTCTCAAGATCATCGAGGAGTGCGCCAACCAATGAAACCGTGCTTCTACTGCTACGCCAGGTTCGACGAGACGAAGCTGGAATGGTGCGATTGCGTGCGTCCGCTTCGTACGCTGGTCTGCCCAGCGTGCCGCCTCTGTTTCTGCACGGCTCCTCTTCCGTACAAACGGGACTTCTGGGCGGCGGCGCCCCGCTCGCTGCGCGAGACGCCGGCGCGCTTCGGCCATGACGGAGCCGCGGCGCCGCGCGAAACGACGGATCGGGCGACACCGGTTGTGCTGGTGGTCGACGACGACGAGGCGATGCGCTCGCTCATCGCGTGCCGCATCCGCGAGATCGGCTATCGTGTCGCCACGACGGGCGATCCGCAACACGCGCTGATGATGGCGCGCTCGCGCGAGGTCGCCGTCGTGCTCACCGACGCGCTGATGCCGCACATGGACGGCCGCGAGCTGTGCCTCCGCATCAAAACGACGGACGAGGGGGCATCGAAGAAGGTGATCGTGATGACGTCACTGTATCGCGCCCGCCGCTACGCCGACGAAGCGGTGCTTCGCTACAACGCGGATGCCTACATCACGAAGCCGATCGACTTCTCGCACCTCGGCGAGGTGCTCGCCGGTCTCGTGCGCACCTCGCACGGAACCGCGCTGGCCTCGTAGGATTCAACTGAAACCCCCTCATCCGCCTTCGGCACCTTCTCCCCCAAAAAGCGGGGGAGAAGGGCGCTCGATTGAGTGGGTCTCGCGGAACTCCTGTTCGAGTGCCCTTCTCCCCCGGTGACGGGGGAGAAGGTGCCGAAGGCGGATGAGACTTCATCTGCGCAGCTCTTCGGTGCGCAGACCACCGAGGACGAAGATTCCCACCCGCCGGTGGAATGGCTCGGCCGTGACGCGAAC
>DASYSN010000137.1:0-2158 GCA_036003305.1 Thermoanaerobaculia bacterium | reverse complement strand
GCTGACGACCATCGGCGCGAGCATCCACATCGCGGAGACGCCGCTCGGGCGTTTCCGCGATCCGTTCGCGAAGGCGGGGAGGATGTGGTTGCCGAAGATCCAGCCGAAGGCGAAGACGGCGAGCGGGGCGACGACGACGTGGGCCGAGAGCATCCACGGCTGGAGCGGGTGGTTGACGACAGCGAACGGGTCGTCGCTTTTCATCGCGTATTTCAGACCATACTTTAGGAAGGCGAACACCACGCCGGTGATCGCGGTCAACGCGACCGCGATCTGCAACGTCAGGACTTGCGCGCGGGTCATCATTTGATTGCGTTGTGGATCGCGAGGATCTTTCGCGATGCGTTCACGATGGCGCGGCCGGTGAGGCTCGCGCCGGAGATCGGCCGAATGGCGCGGTTGAGCGACAGGTCGTCGTCGAGCTTGCGGCCGAGGAGCTGATCGAGCCAGCGGCGCTTCGGGAAGTAGTCGGTCGGCTCATCGAAGGACAAGATGTCGACGCGCTCGATCTTTCCTTCGGCATTGACGACCACCATCACGGTCTCCGGCTCCGTGCGCACGCGGTGCGTGTCGAAGTAGGCGTACGAGCCGTTGCTGCCGGCGTAGCGGATGACGAGCTGCGTCTCGCTGCCGGCCGCCTTCGCCTGCTCCGGCGTCAGAAAGAACGTCTGGCGCGTGACTTTGACGTTCGGCGGAAAGGCGGCGGCGAGCGCCTGCTGTTGTGTCATCAGGACGCGCGCGTGGAGAGCGACGGTGCACCACAGAGACACAGCGATCACGGAGATTTTTTTCATTAGAAGATGTATCCGAGGGCGGCGTTGTACTGCTTGCGGCCGTTGGCGCGCTGCCATTCCAGCTTGACCACCGTCTGCGAGATCGGCTTGAAGTCGAAGCCGGCCGAGAAGATCTTGTGATCGTTCGCGGGATCGGCGGTGAAGCCGGACGGCAAGGAGCGCTGCGTGTTGACGCGCTCGTAGCGCATATACGGGATGAGCGAGAAGCTGCGCGGCGCGAGGTCGTAGCCGCCTTCGACGTACCAGCCGCCGAACGTCTTGCCGATCGGATCGACGGGGTCGAGCGTCTGTGCGAACGATCCGGTCGTGCCGCGCGCGAGGACGCCGCGGAGGATCGCGCCGTGGAAGCGCGAGTCGGCGTGCAGCTCGGCGAGCGTGACGCGGCCCGGACCGCCATTCGCGATGCTGCCGCGGTACGCCGAGCCGCCGAAGAACGTTCCTTCGATCGGGTGGTAGTCGAGGCGCGCGACGATGGAAGGATGCGTCGCGTCGACGCTCGATCCCTTCTGCGGCGTCTCGTGTATACCGACCTCGCCGCCCATCTCGTCGGTGCCGATGCTGTTCATCAGATACGCCCGGTAGCTGAACTTGCCGGCGTCGCCGAAGATCCCGGCGCCGAGGTCGCTCCAGGTGGCGGGGATGATGACGTTCTCGGTGTACGGCCGCTGCGCGCCGAGGTACGCCGTCGGCTCGTGGAGCTCGTTCGTGAGTCCGACTGGCGCGAGAAGCAGGCCGGCGCGAATGTTCGCTTCCGGCCGGACCAGGAAGTCGAGCTGCGCGAATTCGAGGCTGACGGAGCCGCCGCGTTCGGTCGTCCCGTTCTCGACTTCGAGCTCCGAGTTGAAGTGAACGCGGTCGGAGAACTTGTAGCCGGCGTAGAGGACGCCGCGCGTGAGGCTCGCGGTCTTCTGGCCGTTGCCGTTCTGGTACTGCATCTCGCCGTATCCGCCGATCGAGACGCCCTGAGAAGAGGTACCGGTTTCGGCCGGCTTCTTCGCCGCCTCGCCGGTCTTCATCGCCTCGATCTCCTGCGTGAGGATGTCGATCTGGCGCTGCATTTCCTTGACGCGTGCTTCGAGATCGCTCGTGGTCGTCTGTGCGAATTCCGCCCCTGCGACGAAGAGTGTGAGAAACGTGATGCCGATTCGTCGAACCATCTGTCAGTCCTTTACTGGTGTGAATTTGGGGAACGCGCGCGACGGGTGGGCGAGACCGTCCCGCGTGATGAAGAGCGCCGCGACGCCGTTTGCGTCTGCCCAACGCAAACCGTCGTCGACGCCCATCACGTAGAGCGCTGTCGATTGGATGTCGGCGAGCAGCGCGCTGCTCGCGATGACCGAGACCGAGCCGCGCGGCGGGAGTGC
>DASYSN010000136.1:0-2516 GCA_036003305.1 Thermoanaerobaculia bacterium | reverse complement strand
TCGTCGGCGAATCGCTCCTGCGACAGAATGACCGCGCCGCCGCCGTCGCGGCGCTCGTGAACGAATCATGAAAGTGAAAATCTGTGGTCTCACCCGCCAGGAAGACGCGCTCTTCGCCGCCGAGTGCGGCGCCGACTTCCTCGGCTTCATCTTCGTCGAAGACTCGCCGCGCTTCATGGACGCCGATCGTGTCGCCGAGATCGCGAGTGCCGTCCGCGCGCGCTCGAATCCGCCGAAGCTCGTCGGCGTGTTCCGCAATGCGTCGCAGGAGCGGATGCGTGACGTCGCCTCCCGCGCCACGCTCGATCTGATCCAGCTCCACGGCACCGAGCGCGACGACGACATCCGCTCGCTTGGCTTCCCGGCCATCAAGACGCTGCACGTCAGCGCCGAGCTTCCCGACACGGCCGCACATGTGAACGCGTCGTGGCTGCTGTTCGACACCTACAACGACCGGCTCGCCGGCGGGATGGGGAAACGTTTCGACTGGTCGCTCCTGACGCGGTACGAACGGATCAAACCGTTCTTCCTCTCCGGCGGGATCACGCCGGAGAACGCCGCCGTCGCGATCAGCACCGTCCGGCCGGACGCCATCGACCTCGCGAGCGGCGTCGAGTCGTCGCCCGGCGTTAAAGACCACGCGAAGATCGCGCAGCTCTTCGAGCGGGTGAAGCGATGAGCCGGCGTTCGTTGCCCGATCGTCGCGGTTACTACGGCGACTTCGGCGGCAAGTACGTCCCCGAAACGCTCATGGCGGCGCTCGACGAGTTCGAGTCGGCGTACAAGAACATCAAACGGGACCGCCAGTTCCGCGCGGAGCTCGACGACATCCTCCGCGACTTCGTCGGCCGTCCCACGGCCCTCACCGAGGCGAAGAAGTTCGCGGAGATCTGCGGCGGGTTCCGGCTGTTTCTGAAGCGGGAGGACCTGAACCACACCGGCGCGCACAAGATCAACAACGCCGTCGGGCAGGCGCTGATCGCGCGGCGGATGGGGAAGAAGCGGATCATCGCGGAGACCGGCGCCGGGCAGCACGGCGTCGCCACCGCCACCGCCTGCGCGCTCCTCGGCCTCGAATGCGTCGTCTACATGGGCGAAGTCGACATGGCGCGGCAGGAGCTCAACGTCTTTCGAATGCGCCTTCTCGGCGCCGAGGTACGGCCGGTCGCGAGCGGCTCACGAACGCTGAAGGATGCGATCAACGAGGCGATCCGCGACTGGGTGACGAACGTCCGCACGACGCACTACATCATCGGCTCCGTTCTCGGCCCGCATCCCTATCCGATGATCGTCCGCGACTTTCAGTCGGTCATCGGACGCGAAGCGCTGGCGCAGTTGAGGAAGAGGGTGAACGCGCTGCCGGATGTCGCGGTCGCGTGCGTCGGTGGCGGATCGAACGCGATCGGCCTCTTCTACGAGATGCTGCAACACGAATCGATCCGCCTGGTCGGCGTCGAGGCCGGTGGCCGCGGGCCGCAGCTCGGCGACCACGCCGCGCGTTTCTCCGGCGGCGCCCTCGGCGTGCTGCACGGCACGCGCTCGATGATCCTGCAGGACGAATTCGGCCAGATCGCGACCACGCATTCGATCTCCGCGGGGCTCGACTATCCGTCGATCGGTCCCGAGCACGCGCACCTCCAGTCGATCGGCCGCATCGAGTATCACGACTGCCGCGACGACCTTGCCCTCCAGGCGTTCCATCGTTTGAGCGAGACGGAGGGGATCATTCCGGCGCTCGAGTCGTCGCACGCCCTCGGCTGGCTCATGCGCAACGGCTCCTCGATCGATCGCGACAAGATCGTGATCGTGAACCTCTCCGGACGGGGGGACAAAGACGTCCCACAGGTGGCCGCGCTTGAGCACAATCCGTCATCCTGAGAGCCTGTGAAAAATCGAGGGTGTCAGCCGCGGAGCGGCGAAATCTCGTTAGCCCAAGGCGTAAGCCTTGGGAAAGGACGCCTTTCCATTCGATCGAGCCGCGGAGCGGCGACATTCGTCGTGGGGATATGTCGCCGCTCCGCGGCTGGCTTATTGAAACGAACACACGTCCCAAGGCTGACGCGTTGGGCTAACGGGATTTCGCCGCTCCGCGGCTCACGTCTTAGCTGGCGAAGCGCGGGGAAGGATCTGCAGATGCGGAAAAGCCTGTAACGGTCCGTGATGCGTGATCGGTGAGCCCCGGTACGCCTCACGGATCACGGATCACGGATCACGGATGACGGATCACGGATTTGGAGATCCTTCGCCGTCTACGCGGCTCAGGATGACGGGATGAGATGAGCTAACTATGAATCGCGTTAAGAAGCTGTTCAAACAACTCCGCTCCGGCCACCGTTGCGGCGTCATCGCGTACGTGACGTGCGGCGATCCCGACGTCGCGACGACGCCGCGCATCGTGGAAGAGCTGGTGCGTGCGGGCGCGGACGCGATCGAGCTCGGCATCCCGTTCTCCGATCCGATCGCGGACGGGCCGGTGATTCAGGCGGCGTCGCAGCGGGCGCTGGAGGGCGGCGCGA
>DASYSN010000135.1:0-3983 GCA_036003305.1 Thermoanaerobaculia bacterium | reverse complement strand
AACGGATGAAGCCGCGACTGACGTACGCGTACAGCGTCGACCGGTTCACCGCGAGCGCCTTTGCCGCCTCCGCGGCCGTCATCCAAGTTTGTTCTTTCATATTGATCGATCAATCAATATTGACGAGATCATACACCGGACATAGTTTCGGTGCATGAACAATCGTGGACTGGAAGGTGTCGTCGCCGCCGAAACGAAGCTGAGCCATGTCGATGAGCGCGGCGAGTTGATCATCGCCGGCTATCGCATCGACGACCTCGCGCCCAACGCGACCTTCGAGGAAACGGTGTGGCTGCTCTGGAACGGTGAGTTGCCGGACCCGCGGGAGTTGGCCAACTTCCGCCGCGAGCTCGCGGAACGGCGCAGCACGGCTCTCACAATCGAGCGTCCTTCTCCCCTCGTGAGAGGGGAGAAGGTGCCGAAGGCGGATGAGGGGTCGTGCACCGCGCCGCTCGATGCCATCCGCATGCTCCTTCCGCCCGGCGACGATCCGCTCGACATCGTGGCGAAGTTCCCGACCATCATCGCCGCCGTCTGGCGTCTGTCGCGGAAGCAGGAGCCGATCGCGCCGAATCCGAGTCTCGGCCACGCGGCGAACTACCTCTACATGCTCACCGGCGAGGTGCCCTCAGACGAGAAGGTACGCGCGCTCGAGACGTACCTCAACACTGTCGTCGACCACGGGCTGAACGCGTCGACCTTCACGGCGCGCGTGATCACCTCCACCGGCAGCGATCTCGTGTCGGCGGTTGTCGGCGGGGTCGGCGCGCTGAAGGGGCCGCTGCACGGCGGCGCCCCGGGGCCTGCGCTCGACATGGTGTTCGAGATCGGCGATGCGTCGCGCGCCGAGGGGTACCTGCGAAAGAAGATCGAAGCGGGGGAGAAGCTGATGGGTTTCGGGCATCGCGTCTACAAAGTCCGCGACCCGCGCGCCGACGTGCTCGCCGCGGCGGCCGAGCGCATGTTTGCGCGGGGTGGCGACCGGTCGCTCTACGCCCTCGCCGGCGCCGTCGAGCGTGAGGCTCTACGCCTGCTGGAGGAGTACAAACCGGGACGCCGTCTCCAGACGAACGTCGAGTTCTACACCGCGTTGCTTCTGCACGGGATCGGCCTCGAAGTCCCACTCTTCACGCCGACCTTTGCCATCAGCCGCGTCGCCGGCTGGCTGGCGCACGCCCTGGAGCAACGCGCCGCAAACCGCCTCATCCGCCCGCAGTCCGAGTATGTCGGACCAAGGGCAAGAACCTGGACCGCCCCGGCGGCGTGAAACGGCTGACCCCGCCTTTCACACATCCTTAACGCCTGTGTCGCATATGATCCGCGGCGCAGGCTCGCGCTTTGCGAGAGCCTACGCTCGCGAGCGGGAGCCGTTCGCAGAAAGTGATAGAGATGGGATCGAAGGTTTTTGTCGGGAATCTGGACTTCAACACGAGCAAGACGGAAGTTCAGACACTGTTTTCTGAGGTTGGCGAGATTCGCGACGTCTTTCTGCCGACCGACCGCGAGAGCGGACGGCCGCGCGGATTCGCGTTCGTCGAATTCGCGAATGACGCCGACGCCGCGAAGGCGATCGAAAAATTCAACGGATATCAACTGAGCGGCCGCGCCCTGCGTGTCAACGCGGCGGATGACCGTCCGCGCGGCGGCCGTCCGGCTGGTGGCGGCGGTGGCGGCTATGCCGGCCGCGGTGGCGGCGGCTACGGTGGCGGCGGTGGTTACGGCGGTGGGGGTGGCGGCGGCTACGGCGGCGGCGGTGGTGGCGACTTCACCGGCGGCGGCGGCGGTGGCGGCGGCGACTTCTACGGCGGCGACCGCGGGTCGAAGCCGAAGGGAAGCCGGCGCAACATTCGCGGCAAGAAGCGCAGCCTCTAAGCAGCGGATTCTGTGTGACGCCGGCAATCGTGCCGGCGGCACACCTGCAACCCTCGATCGGCGATCGCGTATCTCCAATCGGAGGTCGAGCGATGTTCACCCTGATGGCGTTCTTCGGCGTTCTGATGATCGGCGCGACAGTTCTGGCTGGGCTGGTCGTACTCGCGATCGCGGCGAAAGTCGCGGTGAATGTCGTCCTCTTGCCGATCAAGCTCCTGCTGATCCCGATCTTCGCGATCGTGCTGGTCATCAAGCTCGCGGTGCTGCTCACCGTCGGCGCGGTCGTCTTCGCGGTGCTGATCCCGATCGCGATCCTCTGCGCGATCTTCGCCGCGCCATTCGTCCTCGCGGCAATGGCCCTCGGATAGGAGGCGAATGGAGAAGCCGCGCGCATTGGTGGTAGATGACGACGAGCCGATTCGCGCGATGCTGGTCAACCTCGTCGAGCATCTCGACTTCGCCGTCGACTCCGCGCGCGACGGCGCCGAGGCGATCGAGCGTCTGGAGGACGACGGCTACGACGTCGTCCTGCTCGATCTCATGATGCCGCGGGTCGACGGCTGGGCCGTCCTCGAGCACATGAGCCTCGCCGACCCCGACCGCCTGCGCCACACCATCATCGCGAGCGCCGTCCCGATGAGCGAGATCGCGAAGCGGATGAACGTCCCGGTCTTCACCGTCCACCCGAAGCCGTTCGACATGGGCCAACTGATCGCCGACATCCGC
Source organism: Thermoanaerobaculia bacterium (assembly GCA_036003305.1). GTDB lineage: Bacteria > Acidobacteriota > Thermoanaerobaculia > Gp7-AA8 > Gp7-AA8 > DASXHZ01. The sequence goes on along the minus strand of DASYSN010000135.1, from coordinate 1,385 downwards.
GCCGCCGCGGTGAATTGACGTTCACCACAGAGGCGCAGAGAAACACAGAGTTTTTATTAAGAAGAATCTCTGTGCCTCTGTGGTGAATCGTCTCTCTCGAAGAGCGCGAAAGCGCTGGGCGGCAATGTAATCCGCGAGTCTTCGATTTTCGCGCCGGTGTCGATCATCGCCTTCCATTGCGCGGGAGCGAACGGGATGTCGACCGTCGCCGCCTTCTCGCCGAAGTGGAACGCGATCAGGACCGTGTCGCGGCGGACGAGGAGGACGCGGCGGTTCTCGTCGACGTGTGTCTCCACGCGCGAGAGATCGAGCGTGCGTAGCGCCGGCGTCTCGCGCCGCAGCCGCAGCAGCTCGCGGTAGAGGCTCAGGATCATCTGGTGCTCTTCGCGCCGGAGCGACTCCCAGCGCAGCTTCGAGCGCTCGAACGTTTGCTCGTCGTGCGGATCGGGCGGCTCGCCCGCCCATGCGAAGTCGTCGAACTCCTCGATCCGGCCGCGGCGCACCGCCTCGATCAGCTTGGAGTCGCTGTGCGAGGTGAAGTACTGGAACGGCGCTTTCTCGCCGTACTCCTCTCCCATGAAGAGCATCGGGATGAACGGCGAGAGGATCACGGCCGCGGCGATGAGCTTCAGCTGGTCCCACGAGACGAGCATCGACAGACGTTCGCCGTGCATCCGGTTCCCCACCTGATCGTGGTTCTGCGCGCTGACGACGAACTTTCGCCCGTCGCTCGTCCGCGGATGCGCACCGTATTTGCGTCCGTAATACGGCGAGTGCTGGCCCGTGTAGAGATATCCGGTGGTGAGCACGCGGGCGAGATCGCCGACGCTGCCGAACCCGCGGTAGTAGCCGTCCTGCTCGCCGGTGAGGATCGTGTGGAGCGAGTGATGAAAGTCGTCGCTCCACTGCGTGTCGAAGCCGAGGCCGTACTGCTCCTTCGGCGTGATCACGCGCGGATCATTCAGATTGCTCTCCGCGATCGTGTAGACGCGCCGTCCCAGCGCCTCACCGCGCGTTCGGACGGCGGTCGTGAGGTCCTGGAGGAACGGCTCCGCTGAGGCATCGACGATCGCGTGCACTGCGTCCACGCGCAACATGTCGACATGGAACTCATCGATCCACTGGAGCGCGTTGTGGACGAAAAACCAGCGCACGTGATCGCTCTGCGCGCCGTCGAAATTCAGCGCGAGCCCCCACGGCGTCTTGTATCGGTCGGTGAAATACGGGCCGTACTCACTGAGGTAGTTCCCCTCGGGACCGAGGTGGTTGTAGACGACGTCGAGCGCGAGGGCGAGGCCGCGCGCGTGACACGCATCGACCAGCCGCTTCAGCGCGCGCGGACCGCCGTACGAGCTCTGCGCCGCGCCGATGTACGTGCCGTCGTA
>DASYSN010000134.1:0-2271 GCA_036003305.1 Thermoanaerobaculia bacterium | reverse complement strand
TGATACCTCGGTCAGATCCTCTCCCGTCTCCCATCTCCGCTCTCCCATCTCCCCTCTGCTAGGATTCGAACCCGATGCAGCCGGAAACCCAGCCGAAAACCTCCTTCACCCGCGAGTCCATCCTCGACGACTACCGCGTCGCGTTCCGGTCGCGGCAGGCGAGTCTGATCGGGCGGCGGGAGGTGCTGACGGGGAAGGCGAAGTTCGGGATCTTTGGGGATGGGAAGGAAGTGGCGCAGGTGGCGCTGGCGCGGGCGTTTCGGAAGGGCGACTGGCGATCCGGGTACTACCGCGACCAGACGCTCGTTTTCGCCCTCGGTATCGGGACACTCGACGAGTTCTTCGCGCAGCTCTACGCCGACACGGACCGCGATCCGTGGTCGGGCGGGCGGTCGATGAACGCGCACTTCGCGTCGCGCATCATCGACGAGCGGGGGAAGTGGAAGCCGCAGACGAACGCGTACAACACGAGCGCGGACGTTTCGCCCACCGGCTCGCAGATGCCGCGCCTCGTCGGCCTCGGGTGGGCGTCGAAACTCTACCGCGAGATCGACGAGCTGAAGTCGCTGACGCAGTTCTCGAACAACGGCGACGAGGTCGCGTGGGGCACGATCGGCAACGCGAGCTGCGCGGAAGGGATGTTCTGGGAGTCGCTGAACGCGGCGGGCGTCATCGGCATCCCGACGGTCGTCTCGATCTGGGACGACGGCTTCGGCATCTCGGTCCCGAACGAATTCCAGATCACGAAGAGCAACCTCTCGGAGCTGCTGAAAGGCTTCCAGCGCGAGCGCGGGAGCAAGCAGGGCTTCGACATCTATACGGTCAAAGGCTGGGACTATCCCGCACTTTGCGAGACGTACGTCGCCGCGTCGTCGATCGTCCGGATGGAGCACGTTCCCGCGATCATCCACGTCATCGAAGTGACGCAGCCGCAGGGGCACTCCACGTCGGGGAGCCACGAGCGCTACAAGACGAAAGACCGCCTCGACTGGGAAGTCGAATTCGACTGCATCAGGAAGATGCGCGACTGGATGATCGGGCAGGGGATCGCCAGCGCCGACGAGATCGACGCGTTCGAGCGCGAGGACCTGAAAATCGTCCGCGACTCGCAGCGGCGGATGTGGGACGCGTACCGCTCGACCATCGACGCCGATGTGAAGCAGGCGATTGCCTACATCGACCAGCTTGGGACCGCGACTGAAGCGCGCAACGAACTGGCGCGGAACCAGGCGCCGTATCGCCGCGACGCCATGCGCGCGCTCAGCGCCGCAATCGTGGAGAAGGGCGGCGCGGCGCCGGAGGTCACGCAGTGGCTCGCCGATGCGCAGCAGCAGGGGGACGCGCGTTACGGCGCGCACCTCTACAGCGACGGCGACGACTCCGCGCTGAAGGTGCCGGAGGTCGCCGCCGAATACGCGGACGACGCGCCGGTGCTCAACGGATTCGAGATCATCAATCACTGCTTCGACCACGCCCTGCAGCGCGACTCGCGCGTCATCGTCTTCGGCGAGGACGTCGGCAAGCTCGGCGATGTCAACCAGGGCTGCGCGGGGCTGCAGGAAAAGTACGGCGTTCATCGCGTGAGCGACACCGGCATCCGCGAGTGCACGATCGCGGGGCAGGCGATCGGCGCCGCGCTGCGCGGCCTCCGTCCGATCGCGGAGATTCAGTACCTCGACTACATCTTGTACGCCTTGCAGATCCTCTCCGACGATCTCGCGACGCTGCGCTGGCGCTCCGCCGGCGGGCAGAAGGCGCCGGTGATCATCCGGACGCGCGGGCATCGCCTCGAAGGTATCTGGCACTCCGGCTCGGAGATGGCGGCGCTCGTTCATCTCCTGCGCGGCATGTACGTCTGTGTTCCGCGGAACATGACGCAGGCGGCCGGCATGTACAACACGCTGCTTCGTGCGGAAGAGCCGGCGATCGTGATCGAAGTGCTGAACGGATATCGGACGAAGGAAAAGCTGCCGTCGAACATCAGCGATTTCACGCTGCCGCTCGGCGTGCCGGAGGTGATCCGGCAGGGGAGCGACGTCACGCTCGTCTCCTACGGCGCGACGCTCCGCATCGTGCAGGAAGCGGCGGAGCTGCTCGCCACCGCCGGCATCGACGCGGAGATCATCGACATCCAGACGCTGCTGCCGTTCGACCGCCCCGGAATCATCGCCGAGTCGCTGAAGAAGACGAACCGCATCGCGTTCATCGACGAAGACGTCCCCGGCGGCGCCTCGGCGTTCATGATGCAGAACGTCCTCGAGCGCGACGGCG
>DASYSN010000133.1:0-2538 GCA_036003305.1 Thermoanaerobaculia bacterium | reverse complement strand
GCTTACCGTCGATAGACATCAAACCACTTTCCGATCATTTTCACGGAGTCGACGACGTGGTAGCCGGCGAGCTGGGGGGCGATATCCGATCCGCGGGCTCGGGCCGTCGCGATGACGGTCGGCGTTCCCTGCGGGGGGCCGTAGTGGACGTGCTCGAGGTCCCGCGGCATGTCGTGCGCCCAGAGGTGGGGGCAGAAATAGAGCGCGATGTCGTTGCCCGGCACGTGCTGTTTTTCGAGCGCGGCGATGAGGGGGCGGTCGGTGGCCAGGTCGTTCACGAGGGGCATTTGGGTGATCGCGACGAACACAAGTAGCGCGATCGGAACGAGGCCAAGGGCGATCACGGATTCAAGGGATCCTTGCCAAGAAAAGAGCAGCGCCACCGCGCTCGCGATGCCGAGGACGACGAAGATCGACGTTAGCGGCGGGGCGTCTTTGATCGTGATGAACGGGCCGGCGATGGCGACGAGCAACAGCACCGCGAGCGTGATCACGTTCGCGAGGCGCGTGCGGTCGACGTTGCGCGCCACGATGATCGCCACCGGCGGGATCAGCGCCATCATGTAGACATCGAGCTTGCTCGACATGAGCGAGTACGGGAGGAGCACGGCGAGAATCCAGTTGATCGCGATCCGCTCCTCGCGCCAGCGGGCGATCAGCGCGGCGACCAGCGCGGCAAACCATGGGAAGAGATATCCCGGCGAATGCAGGAGGTAGTACCACGGCGGCGACTGGTGCACCCACGCGCCGATGGCCCGTCCGGCGAGCTGTTTCTGCAGCACCTCGTGCGTGTATGCGCCGCCGCCGAGGGACATGGCGGGGATGAACCAGAGCAGCGGGATCGTGATCATCGCCAGGACGCCGGGGACGTACTTCCCGCGCGGAACGCGGCGTTGCCGCCAGCATTCGAGCGCGAAGAAAATGATCGCGATCACCGGCGCCATCGGACCTTTGATCAGCGTCGCGATGCCGAGGGCGATTCCGGCATCCGTGAAGCTGCGTTTCGTCATCCGCCAGATCGCGAACGTGATCAGCAGCGTGAAACTGACGTCCATCCGGGCGGTCTGCGCACTTCCCCAGACGAGCAGTGACGTCGCGCACACATACGCTGCCACCGGACCTGCAATCTTTTGCATCAGCCAGATGAGCAGTCCGAAGGCGATGAGCGACGGCAGGACGAAGGACCAGATGGAGTACGTCCCGAAGAGGTACGTCAATCCGCCGACCATCCAGAAGTGGAGCGGGGGTTTATGAGTGAACGGCACCCCCTCCAGCGGCGGCAGGAACCAACTCCCGGTGGCACGCATCTCGCGGATGACCTCGGAGTACTTGGTCTCGTCGCCGCAGAAGAGCTCGCGGCCCAGCGGGCTCGCCAATGTGGAAAGAAGGACCACCCCGAGGGCGATCCGGAGGGCGTTTCGGCGCAGTGCTAAGATTTCGTTCATCTGGTACTTCGAAGGAGGAAAGCTGATGTCGAATCGTACCGCTGACATTCAACAGATTCTCGCCGCAGAAGATCCCGAGTTCCGGCAGTGGGTTGAGGAGCACCACCGTTGTGAAGACCGCCTCAACGAATTGACCGGAAAGCGTGAAGTCACGGCCGAGGAAGAAGTGGAAGAAAAGACCTTGAAGAAACGCAAACTCCACTTGAAGGACCAGATGGCGTCGAGGATCCGGTCGTACGAGAATCAGAATGTGACAGCGTAGGGCTCCGACAACTTGCGATGAATCGAAGGCTCCGGGCGACCGGAGCCTTTTTTGTTGCGGTTCTTGCATTACCATCCCGCGAAATGGCCATCCGCTACGCCCCCGAGGGGTGGATCTTCACGATCCCGGTAATCATCCTGATCGCGGCGGCGATTCTCACTCAGTGGTACATCGCCGCGATCATCCTAGGACTCCTCGCGCTGTTCCTCATCAACTTCTTCCGCGACCCGCACCGTCGAGGGTCGGAGAGACACGTCGACGTCCTCTCCCCCGCCGACGGCACGGTGGTGCAGATCAAGGACGTCGCCGACAGCGCGGCGTGGCCCGGGCTCACGAAGCAGGTGTCGATCTTCATGTCGGTCTTCGACGTGCACGTGAACCGCGCGCCGATCACCGGCAAAATCGTGCACTACCGCTACAACCCGGGCAAGAAGCTCGCGGCAATGGTCGAGAAGTCGTCGACGGAGAACGAGCAGAACCTGATCGTGGTCGAGGACGCGCGCGGACACCGTGTCGCGTTCAAGCAGATCGCGGGGCTGCTGGCGCGGCGCATCGTGTTCGACAAGAAAGAGGGCGATGAGATCGTGCGCGGCGAGCGGGTCGGGATGATCAAGTTCGGCTCGCGCGTCGACATGTTCTTCTCCCCCGACGCGAAGATCCTCGTGAACCTGCGGGACAAGGTGAAGGTGGGGCTGACGGTGGTGGCAGAGATCGGCGAATGAAGCGTCCCGATCTGCGCAAGAACCTCCGCCGCGGCGTCTACGTCATCCCGACGTCGTTCACGATCCTCAACCTGTTTTTCGGCTTCCGCTGCATCTACTACGCGATGCG
>DASYSN010000132.1:0-5132 GCA_036003305.1 Thermoanaerobaculia bacterium | reverse complement strand
ACAACGACGGGACCCGTTTCACTTTTCTCCCCGCCATGCCTCCATTGTTCGCGTCACGGCCGAGCCATTCCACCGGCGGGTGGGAATCTTCGTCCTCGGTGGTCTGCGCACCGAAGAGCTGCGCAGATGAAGTCTCATCCGCCTTCGGCACCTTCTCCCCGCTATCGCGGGGCGAAGGGTACTCGATTGAGAGTTCTCGCGGGATCTTGCGAGGCTTGTGACTCGAGTGCCCTTCTCCCCCGGTGACGGGGGAGAAGGTGCCGAAGGCGGATGAGGGGGCGAAGCACTACGCGCTAAGCACTAAGCACTCGCCGTGTTTCCACAACGCGCTCGCGGGAAACGACTCGTCGATCTCGCCGGCGCGGAGCCGGTGGATCGCCTCGCGTTTCGATTCTCCGCTCGCCAGCAGCACGATCCGTTTCGACTCGAGGATCGTTCCGATGCCGATGGTGATGGCGTGCGACGGCACTTTGCGGTCGGCGAAGAGGTCGGCGTTGGCGACGCGGGTGGAGTGCGACAGCTCGACGACGCGGGTGCGCGAGTCGAAGGGCGTTCCTGGCTCGTTGAAGCCGATGTGACCGTTCTGGCCGAGGCCGAGGAACGTGAGGCCGAGCGAGCCGGCGGCGGCGATCTCGCGTTCGTAGCGGAGGCACTCGGCGTCGAGGTTGGGCGCGTCGCCGTGCGGGATGTGCGCGTTCTCCGGATCGAGGTCGACGTGATCGAAGAGGTGGTGCTTCATGTACGTGAAGTAGCTGCCGGGATCATCGCGCGGGATGCCGGCGTACTCGTCGAGGTTGAACGTCGTCACTTGGCGGAAGCAGTGGTACTGGCGCGAGCACTCGGCGATGACGCGCTCGTACATGCCGACCGGCGTGCGGCCGGTCGGAAGGCCAAGCACCATGCGGGGATCTTCGCGGATCGCGGCGAGGAGGATCTCAGCCGCGCGCCGCGACAGCGCGCCGTAGTCTTCGCACTCTTCCCAATTCACGCGTCGGCGCCCCGCACGATGACGCGGTCGATCTCGAGCTTGTCGGTCAGCAGCACGAAGTCGGCGTCCTCGTTCCGCGCGATGCGCCCCTTGCGATCGGCGACGCCGATCACGCGGGCGGGCACCTCGCTCGCCAGCGGCAGCACCATCTCGATCGGGACGTCGGCCAGCTCGACCATGTTCTTCACCGCGTCACCCATCGTGAGCACGCTCCCCGCCAACGTGCCGTCAGGGAGCCGCGCCGCCCCTTCCGCGACGCGGACGTCGTAGCCGTAGAGCTTGTACTCGCCGTCGGCGAGGCCGCAGGCGCGCATGGCGTCGGTGACGAGCGCAATCCGGTGCGGCATCGCCGTCGCGGCGATCCGCAGCATCACCGGGTGCACGTGGATGCCGTCGGCGATCAGCTCCGCCGTCGCGTCGGAGACGAACGCCGCGCCGACGACGCCTGGCTCGCGATGATGCATCCCGGTCATGGCGTTGAAGAGGTGCGTGAAGTGACGCGCCCCCCACTCCAGCGCCGCCGCCGCCTCGGAGTAATCCGCCGCCGTGTGGCCGATGGAGAAGAGGACGCGGTTGCGAAAGTGCTCGATGAGCGCACGCGCGCCGTCAAGCTCCGGCGCCACCGTCATCATCCAGCTCATTCGCGGCGCGAGCGCCAGCAGCGCCGACAGCTCGTGAATGTCGGCCGGCCGGATCGACGACGCGTCCTGCGCCCCCGCCCGCTGCCGGTTGATGAACGGCCCCTCGAGATGAATCCCGACAACCTCGGCGCCTTGTTGTGTGGCGCCGGCAATCCTGCCGGCGATGACCTTCACCGCCTGCTGAATGTCGCCCACCGAGCCCGAGAGCGTCGTCGCGCACAGTGCCGTCGTCCCGTGCTTCGCGTGAAAGCGAAGAATGCGTTCGTTCTGCTCCGCGTCCGCGTCCATGAAGTCCGCGCCGTCGCCGCCGTGCACGTGAACGTCGATGAATCCCGGCGCGATCAAGCAATCGGTGCGCTCCGCCGTGCGCGGAACGTCCGTCGTCTGCGAGACGTCGATGATCGCCTCATCGCCGATCGTGATCAGCGTCTCGTCCTGAATCGCGCCGCGAACGAATGCTCGACCGAAGAGCTGCCGGATCTTCATTGCTTCCTGGCGATTTCGATGGCGCGGCGCACGTTGCCGTTTGCCTCGCGGATCGCCTGCACCGCCATCGGGCGCGTCACGTTCGCGGCCAGCTCCACCATCCGAACGGCGCGGTTGCGCAATTTTTCGTTCGTCGCCGGCATGTCGATCATCAGATTCGAGTAGACGTGGCCGAGGCGGATCATGACGCCGGTGGAGATCGTGTTGAGGATCATCTTCTGCGCGGTGCCGCTCTTCATGCGCGTCGAGCCCATGATCACTTCCGGGCCGGTGATCGCCTCGATCGCGATGTCCGCTTCCGCTGCGAGCGGCGAGCCAGGTGTCGAGGTGACGCCGACCGTCAGCGCGCCGAGCATGTTCGCGCGCCGGATCGCGGTGACGGTGAACGGCGTCGTGCCGCTTGCCGCGATGCCTATGACCGCGTCCTCCGCCTTCACGCGCTCGTTGATCGCCGCGATGGCCGCATCCTCGTCATCCTCGGCGCCTTCGACCGCGCTCGTGAACGCCTTCTCGCCGCCCGCCATGATCACCTGCACGAGCTCCGGCCCGATTCCGTACGTTGGCTGCAACTCCGACGCGTCGAGCTGCGCGATCCGGCCGCTGGTGCCGGCTCCGACGTAGAAGAGCCGGCCGCCGTGCGAGAGCCGGTCGGCGATCTGGTCGATCGCCTGCGCGATCCGATCGGCCTGCGTCGCGACCGCCGTCGCCACGAGCGCGTCCTGCTCCTGGATGATCCTGACGATCTCGCCCGGCGACGCCCGATCGATGTCGAGGCTCGCCGCGAGCCGGTCCTGGGTCATGCGACGAACGATATCATCGCGTTCATGGCCGTCTCCCTCATGCAGCGCATCCGCCTCTGGTGGCGCGGCTCCCAGCGCCGGCGCGAGGAGAAGGAGCAGGCGTTCCTGGCCAGGAGCGCGTCCTGGAACGCAGCACCCGCAGCTCCGCCTTCACCTCCTCCGAGGACCGAGGACCGAGGACTGAGGACTGAAATCGATCGCGAGGGCCTCCAGGCCGCCTACCTCGATCGCAGCGGCGTGATCCTCTACTACCTCGATAAGGAAACCGGCGAAGTCGTCGAGTCGCGCTCCGAACTTACCGAAACGCGCTACGCCCGCGTACCGACGCAGTCCGACGAGGACGACCAGCGCGCGTTCCTCCGCACGCTCACCCTCCCACAACGCGCGCATTTTCAGAAGGTTGAGTCATTCCGCGCCGCGGTCGCCGAGGATCGTACGCTCGAGAAGGCCTGGTACAACTTCAAGAACGATCGCGCGACGAGAGCGATCGACGCGTGGCTGAACACCGTGTAGCCGGTTCCGGACTTCGGAACCGTGTTCCGGACTCCGGCTCCGCGGCGCCGGACCTCGGAACAGTGTTCCGGACGCCTGCTCCGCGGCGCCGAGCCTCGGAACCGTGTTCCGGACGCCTGCTCCGCGGCGCCGGACCCCTGCTCCGCGGCGCCGGACCTCGGCGCCGCGGCGCCGAACGCCTGCTCCGCGGCGCCGAACCGCGGAACCGTGTTCCGAACCACGGAACAGCGAAAACCCTACGCGTTCCGGCTGACCACCACGAGCGTCACGTCGTCGCCCAGCGCGTCCGCGTCGCCGCCGACGTGCGCGATCACCGCATCGTCGACCGCCATCGCGAGGGCGTTGGCGTCGCGGCCGTGGAGGGCGGCGAGGCGCGCGGTGAGCTCGCTCGTGCCGAGGATCCCGCCGTCGATGTTCTCCGCCTCGCTGACGCCGTCGGTGAAGAGCACCAAAGCGTCGCCAGGTTCGAGCTGGACGGTTCGCTTCGTGTAGATCGCTCGCGTCACCACACCGAGGAGCAGATCGGTGTCTCCCAGCTCCTCGGCGCTATCGGTGCGGACGAAGATCGGCGGCGTGTGGCCGGCGTTCGCGTACTCGATGATGCCGGTCGCGGTGTCGAGGCGCCCGAGGAAGAGCGTGACGAACTTCGACTGCGGGAGGTTCTCCTTCAGCGCCACGTTCAACTGCCCGACGAGCGTCGCCGGATCGGGATCATTCTTCGTGTAGATGCGGAACGCGGCCTGAAGGCCGGCCATCATGAGGCCGGCGGTGACGCCTTTGCCGCTCACGTCGCCGATGACGAAGTAGATCTTCCCGTCAGGACGGACGACGAAGTCGTAGTAGTCGCCGCTGACGGTGCGGCAGGCGCGATTCAGGCCGGCGAACGAGTAGCCGTTGATGCCGCTCGGCGCGGGCGCGAGGAGCCGCTTCTGAATCGTCGACGCCGTGCGCAGCTCCTCGTCGATGATCCGCTTCTGGATCGCCTCTTCGCGGAGCCGCGTCTGTTCGAGCTTCGTCGCCGCGAACCGCGCGATCTGCGCGACGAGGCGGACGTCCTCCTCCTCGATCTGCCGCTGGTTGAAGAGGTAGTCGACGTACAGGACGCCGGCGACATTGTTGCTGACCGTGAGCGGTGCGCAGATGATCGAGTGGATCCCCTGCATGATGATCGACTGCGCGCGGGAGAGCTTCTCGTCGAGGCCGACGTCCATGAACGCCAGCGCTTTCTTCTCCTCGACGACTTCGGCGAGGAGGGTATGGCTGATTTTCAACTCGCTCGAATCGGTCTGGTCCTGCCGGCGCACCTCGACGGCGCTGAACGACTTGCCGTCCGGCGCCAGAAGGCCTAGCGCCGCGCGGGACGGTTGGAGGTGCTGCATGACGCGGTCGACGATGAAGCCGAAGAGCTCCGCCATCGGACGGTCTTCGATCAGCTCTCGTGCGAGGAGCGTGAGCGTCTGGAGGCGCGAGACGTCGCTGCCGTTCGCCGGCGTGACGGCATCGAGGTCCTGGACCGGAATCGCGATCGTCGCACTGATGTGATGGTTCGCGACCGCGAGCATTCGGTCGGTGTTGTGCTCCGCCGCCACGAAGACGATCTCGGTGTCGCCGAGGCGGATGCGGTCGCCGTTCTTCAGCGGCGAATCACGCTCCACCCGGTTGCCGTTCAGGTATGTTCCGTTTGCGCTGCCGAGGTCCTTGACG
>DASYSN010000131.1:0-2223 GCA_036003305.1 Thermoanaerobaculia bacterium | reverse complement strand
CGGGAGATCGGTCACGCGCGCGACTTCAATGAATTCGAGAGGGAGATCCACGCGCGCGAAGGGTAGCACGCGCTACGCCACCCAAACGGGCCGCGGAACGCCGTTGCGGCCGATGACCGCATCAACGTCCCACTTGCCCGGGATTTCGGTGTAGCACTTCGAACAACGACCGTTCACCAGCGAGCACGACGTGACGCGGAATCCGGTCCGAGCGATGACGACGGTGTCGCATTTCGGACAGTGCGTCGACTCGAGGTCGCCGAACGCGCCGGGGATGTTGCCGGGGTAGATGTACCGCAGCCCCGCCCGTTTGCCGATCTCGTACGCGCGCAAGAGCGTCCGCGCGTTCGTGTTGCCGTTGCCGGTCATCTTGTAGTCCTCGTGGAACGCCGTGATGTGCCACGGGATGTTCACGTCGACCGACGCGAGGAACTCCGCGATCTTCGTCAGCTCTTCTTCCGAGTCGTTGAACTTCGGCACGACCAGCGTGACGACCTCCGTCCAGATGCCGCGATCCTTCAGGCCGCGGATCGTGTCGAGCACCGGCTGCAACACGCCGCCGAGGTCGCGGTAGTGGCGGTCGTCGAATCCCTTGAGATCGACCTTGTACATGTCGATGTACGGCGCGATGTAGTCGAGCACCTCGGGCGTCCCGTTGCCGTTCGAAACGTACGAGCACTTCAGCCCCGCCGCCTTCGCTTCCCTGAAGACTTCGACGGCCCATTCCGACGTGATGAGCGGCTCGTTGTACGTCGAGGTGATGACGCTCGCGCCGTGCCGTTTCGCGAGACGGACGAGGTCGGAAGGCTCGACGTCGGTCGGAGGAGCAAGCGCCGCCGGGTCGCGCAGCGCCTGTGACGTCACCCAGTTCTGACAATAGCCGCAGTGATAGTCGCACCCGAGCATCCCGAACGAGAGCGCCAGGGCGCCGGGATAGGCGTGGAAAAAAGGCTTCTTTTCGATCGGATCGACCTGCAGCGCCGCGGCGTAACCGCGTGGGACGCGCAACACTCCGTCTTCGTTGTAGCGGACTTTACAGATGCCGCGGAGTCCGTCGAGGATCTTGCAACGGTGGCCGCACGAGAAACAGCGGACCGCTTTATTGTCGAGCTTCTCGTACAGCTCGCCTTCTGTTGTCCGCTGGGCGAGGATTTCCCCCAGCGTGGTTTGTTCCTGCGTCAGTGGCATGCACTCAAAAACGTGCGCGGGACGGCCGAAATTCTTTTCTGGCGACCCAGTGCGCCGCCGCGTAGCTGACCCAGGCGAGCGCGATTCCTGCGATGCCGTCGATCAGGTAATGCCAGCCGGTGATCATCGATCCGATGAAGACGAAGAACGCGGTCAGAGTGAAGAGAATCGCTCCCGGACGCCACCACTTGCGCATCCACATCGCAATCTGGACCTGCGTGGCTACGTGCAGGCTCGGAAAGGCCGCGATGCCGTACGACAGCGTGATCTTCTCCGGACCGAGGCCGCGGACGAGCCGGATCACCGCCTGGTAGTTCCGCATCAACATCGCCTGGGTCAGCTGCGTCCGCGGCAGCTCCTTCACGTACGGAAACCAGACGTCGGGAAAGCGATACGCCGGTCCGAGCGACGGGATGAGCATGTAGAGCCACGCACCCGACAACCACATCAGCACGCTCGAGGTGACGAACGTGATGCGGACCCGCCGTTTCGGGATCGAGAAGAAGAACCCGAGGGCGAACAGCATCCCGCCGAAGAAGAAACTGAGGTACGCGTCATCGATGAAGTGGAGAAACCTCGGGTTCGAGAAGAGCTGCAGGAAAAAGATCGACGGCGACATGCCGAAGAAAATGGCCGCGTCGATCCGATACAGCGCCGCGTCGTAGAACACCGGATGCAGTGCCGGGACGAGAAGCTTGATCCAGCCGTACGTCTCGCCGAGAAAGATCATCCCGACGAGCAGCCGGAAGGTGTCGGTCAGCCAGCGCGGCGAGGTGACGATCGCGATGTAACGGCGCCCATGCCGCCGCCGCCACGCGAGGAGAAAGCGGAGGAGCATGCCGATCAGCGTTGCGCCCAACGACTGGAGACCGGCGTTGACCGCGCTCTCTTTCATCGTCAGGAGCGCGTTGCCACGCACGGTCCAGAACACCCACGCCGTGTTGAGATAGAGCACGATCTCGAAGAAGTACGGCCGCAGCTTCATCGCGGGCTGAGTTTATCCTGTCGCCCCATGATCACCTCCGAAGCGCGCGA
>DASYSN010000130.1:0-4502 GCA_036003305.1 Thermoanaerobaculia bacterium | reverse complement strand
GTGGTGGACAGCATCGTGTTCTCGGAGCCCGAGGTGATCGCTTTCGGATCGGTGTCGGCGAACGGGCTGCTCGTCTATACGATGGCCCAGCCGGCGACGGTCGCGCTCAATCTCTACGATCGTTCCGGCGCGCTGCTACAGACGCTTTGGAAGGACGCCGAAGTGAGGGCCGCGGAGCTCTCGCGCGACGGAAAGACACTTGTGGTCGCGAAGGCCGACGTCGCGAAGGGGGCGAGCGACATCACGATCGTCGATCTCGCCCGCGGCATCCCGACGCGGATCACGGGTGGGCTGTCGAACAACGACGGGCCGGTGCTGTCGCCCGACGGGCAGATGGCGGCGTTCATGTCCGACCGCGACGGGATGTACGACGTCTACGTGAAGCCTCTCGACGCGGGCGCGCCGGAGCGCCTGCTGTGGCGGAGCGAGTACGACAAGTGGACGAACGCCTGGTCGCCCGACGGCAAGTACATCCTGGCGCAGCAATTCGTCGCGTCGACCAAGCAGGACATCTGGGTCGTTCCGGTGGCCGGCGACGCGAAACCGCGGCCGCTCGTGCAGTCGGACGGCAACGACATCGCCGCAGTGTTCTCCCCCGACGGCAAGTGGGTGGCGTACCAGTCCGACCAGACGGGCAATGACGAGGTGTACGTCCGCGGCTTCCCCGATGGGCGTGCGGTGCGCGTCTCCGCCGCGAGCGGCCATGTCGCGTCATTCAGTCCCGACAGCAAAGAGATCCTCTTCTCGACCACGGCCGGAGACGTCATGGTCGCTGCGATTCATGGCACCGCCGGTGTCGCCGACGTCGGCATCCCGAAGAAGCTCTTCTCGAAGCCGAACGCCGAGCTGCTCCCCCGCTTCACCGCCGACGGCAAGATCCTCATCGGCGAGATCCAGTCCTCCGCCCCGCGCCTCCTCACGGTCACGACCGCCTGGCGCAAAGACGCGCCTTAGCGCGGGTTCGAGCCGGACACGTTCCGGAAGCTGCGGAGCAGGAGCAGGTCGTAGACGATCTTGAGACCGCCCGCGGCGACGAAGGGGATCCAGTCGTGCGTCCCACTGACGAGCGGAACGGCAAGGATCGGCGCAAGTGCAGCGCCGGTGGTGCGCGCCACGCCGGTGATCCCGGCCGCGGCCGTCCGTTCGGCGGGGTCGACGACCGCCATGACGTACGACTGGCGTGTCGGAACGTCCATCTGCGAGATCGAGAAACGGAGCAGCAGGACGGTGATCGCGAGGCCGAGGTTCGGCATGAACGGGACGAGGAGCAGGAGCACGTTGGACGGCAGGTGCGTGAACACCATCGTGTTGAGCAGGCCGAAGCGCCGCGCAAGCGATGACGCGGCGAGCGCGCTGACGCCGGCGAGGATGTTCGCGCCGAAGAAGATCGCGCCGAGGGTCGCGGGACTCAGGCCGAAGCGTCGGTAGAACCACCAGGCGAGGATCGACTGCACCACCAGGCCGCCCGCGAACGAGTCGATGGCGAAGAGTCCGGAAAGCTTGGCGACGACACCGCGCGATTTGTGGATGCTGAGCAGCCCGGCGCTCTCATGTTGCTGCGCGTCGACGGCGGGCGAGAGGCGGGTAATGACGACCGCCATCACGATGCCGAGAATGCCGTAGCCGAGGATGACGGCGCGGTAGCTGAGACGTTCGGTGACCGCGCCCGCCGTCAGTGCACCCAGCGCGGTGGCAAACGAGCCGCTGAGGTTGTACCAGGCGTAGAGGTGCGTGCGATCGCGGTTCGGTGCCACGTCGGCGAGCGCGACCTGCTCCACCGCGAGGAACGGCCCGACTTCGTTGCCGCTCGGGCTGATCACGCCGATCGTCGCCGCGATCAGCAGCAGCCAGAAGTCGTGCGTGACGGCGAACACCGCCGCCGCCCCCGCCATCAGGATCGCGCCCGCGATCAACGTCCGCCGCCGCCCCAGCCGGTCCGCACGCGTCGTCAGGTACAGCGACACGATCACGTCGCCGATCAGGGTCAGCGTCAGCAGCAACCCGATCCGATGCGCCTCGATCCCGATCCCGGCGAGATAAAGCACCAGCACGACCGACACCGCCCCATACGCAAACATCCGCATCGCGCGCGTTGCGAAGAGGAGGGGGAGGTCGGTCATCGAAAGATCAGCATGTCACGCGAGAGCGTAACGTCCAGCTCTTCATCCGTCACTTCGCGCATGCCGCGGTAGGACGCGACGAGCGCGTCGCGAATGGCTTCGCGATCCATGTGGACGGTGCGGCGGACGTTTTCGTGTCGGACGAGCGTGAATGCGGGCGTGAAGAGGGCGACGGTGCGTTCGACGTGATCCTGTTCGGGGCCGGTGCGGAGCTCGCGGAGATCGTCGGCGCCGAGGATCGAGACGAGGAGGGTGCCGCCGTCGCGTAGGACGCGGCGGAACTCGGGAGGGTTGAGGCGCGCATTGATCGACATCACCAGATCGAATGACGCGTCGGCGTAGGGGAGGAAGCGATCGGCGTTCGCGACGACGAATGTGCAGTCGGGATGGGCGCGCGCGGCGGCATCAATCGCGGGGACTGAGATGTCGACGCCGTGCGCTTCGCAATCGAATTGCGCCCGCACTTCGCTGAGGTAGTGGCCTTCGCCGCAGCCAACGTCGAGAACGGAGAGGGGAGAAGGGAGAGCGGAGAAGTCGAGTGGAATGGCGAAGCGCTCGAGGAACCGTCGCCTTGCCGCCACCACCTCGGCTGAGTCGCCGGGACTCTTTGCGCGGCGATCCTGCGGCTGCAACAGATTGAGGTAGCCGCTGCGCGCGACGTCGAACGAGTGCCCGTGCTCGCAGACGACGCGCGCCGTTTCGCGCGCGAGCGGCGCGTGGCAATCGCGGACGGTGCAGAGCAGCGTGACCACCGAGGCGAGTCTACAATCGCGGCATGCGGTCCCGGCGCCTTCTGGTGCTACTTGCGAGCGTCGTCGTGTATCTCATCCTCGTCTCGCTCGCGTACCAGTTCGGGATGGCTCGGTTCGAGGCGAAGCCGCGGACGTTCCTTCAGTCGGTCGAGTGGGCGGCGGACACGTTCACCACGACCGGCTACGGCCGCGACACGACGTGGTCGCATCCGTTCATGATCGGGCTCGTGATGCTGGTGCAATTCTCCGGAATGGTGGCCGCGCCGCTGATCATCGCGCTCTTCGTGCTGCCATTCTTCGCCGAACGATTCGAGCAGCGGCTGCCGCGCACCGCCGACACGAACCTCGCGGAGCACGTGATCGTCTATCGCTATGGTCCGGCGGTCGAAATGCTGCTGCAGCGGCTGCGCGATCGCGCAGTGCCGACGCTCGTCGCCGAGACGGACGAACAGCAGGCGCGGAACGCGATGGAGCGCGGTCAGGCGGTCGTCTTCAGCCGCAGCGACGACGACATCCTCGACGCGTGCCGCGTCAGCGCGGCGCGTGCGCTCGTCGCGAACGGCCGCGACGAGGAGAACGCGGGCGTCATTCTTCGCGCGCGGCAGATGGGGTTCCGCGGCGAGGTGTTCGCGTTCGTGGAAGATCCGGCGCACCGGAAACCGATCGAGCTTGCCGGCGCGACAGCGACCTATACGCCGCGCCACATCATCGCCGCCGCGCTCGCGGCGCATGCGAGCGATACGCTGAGCCCGCGGCTGCCCGGCATCGAGTCGCTGCCGTCCGTACAACGGCGCGAGGTTCGCGTTTCGGCGAACAGCCCGGTCGCGGGAAAGACGCTGGCCGAGGCGGAGATCGGCGCGAGGAGCGGCGCGGTGGTCGTCGGGCAGTGGTGCGGAAGCCAGCTCGATACACGTTGCACGGCCGACATGCGCCTCGAGGCGAACGCGGTGCTGGAGATCGTCGGAGACGCGGAGAGCATCGGCCGCGCGGTCGAGATCATCGGCGGGCCGCTGCTGCGCCAGAGCGGACCGTTTCTCATCGCCGGCTTCGGCGAGGTCGGACGCAAGGTGCACGAGTTGCTGTGTGACGTCGGCGAGGAGGTGCGGGTCGTCGAACGCCGCGACGCCCCTGACGTCGACATCGTCGGCGACGTGCTCGACTCCTCGGTGCTCGCGCGCGCCGGTATCAACGAGTCGCGCGGGATCGTCCTCGCGCTCGACAGCGACGACGCGACGCTCTTCGCAACGGTCATCGCGCGCGACACGGCGCCTGACGTGCCGGTGATCGCACGCGTGAATCACGCGCGCAACGTGGCGAATATCCACCGCGCCGGCGCCGACTTCGCGCTGTCGATCTCGGACGTCTCGGGCGAGATGCTCTCCGCCCGGCTCCTCGGGCGCGCACGCCGCGTGCGCGAAGAGCACCGCCGCGTGGAACAAATCGCCGCGTCGCGCTGGATCGGCCTCTCCGTGCACGACCTCCCGTTGCGGACGCACGGCTGCTCCGCCCTGGCGCTCGAGCGGGACGGAAGTTTGATCACCCGCCTCACGCGCGACCTCCACGTGCAGACCGGCGATTCGTTGTGGGTGGCCGGCACGGCCGACGCGGTGCACAGGGTGGCGTGACGCGC
>DASYSN010000129.1:0-6162 GCA_036003305.1 Thermoanaerobaculia bacterium | reverse complement strand
GAGCAACTCGGCGACGGCGAGCGCCGCCGCGAGACGCTCTTCCTCAGTCTCCGCCAGACCCGCGGGTTAGACTATGACCAGCTCGTCGCCTTGTGCGGGCAGGAGGCAATCGAATGGGTGAGACGCGGATTACGGGATGGTTGGCTCGAGCGGAACCATTCCGACGACAAGGCGCGCGTCGCCTTTACGCCGGCTGGTTTCCTGCTCAGCAACGACTACATCTCGCAGCTCTTCTGATCGCGTTCGCCGCCGTCCCGGCGTTCGCGAGCGACATCTCCTTCAACCCGACCATCACCGACGCCGACTTCGCGCATTTCTCGCGCCTCGTCGGCCAGGCGATCTTCGCGACGCCCGTGCAGCCTGCGCGCGCCACCGGCTTCCTCGGATTCGACGTCGGCATCGCCGCCACCGCCGTTCCGATCGACTCGAAGGCCGCGTATTGGACGAATTCGGTCACCAGCACGCGCCTCGAACAGAACGGATACCTCGCCGTGCCACGCCTCATCGCCTCGAAAGGCTTCGGCGCAGCGACCGTCTCCGGCACCTACGCAGCGCGCGGCGACATCAAGATGTACGGCGGCGCGCTCGACATCCCGCTCATTCGCGGCACCCTCGCGACGCCCGAGATCGCGCTGCGCGGCTCGTACTCGACGCTTACCGGCCTCGACGTCTTCCATGAGAAGACGTACGGCCTCGAAGCGTTCATCAGCAAAGGCTTCGGCCCGGTGACGCCGTACGGCGCGATCGGCCGCCAGCGCGACAACGCCAGCGGCTCCGTGACCGTCTCCACCGTCACCCGCACGCTGGCCGACCGCTCGAACGTCACCCGCTTCACCGCCGGCGTTCGCCTCTCGCTGCTCCTTCCGAAGATCACGGTCGAAGCAACGAAGGCGGAAGTGACCAGCTACGCCGCGAAGATCAGCTTCGGATTCTGAGCTACTTCAGCGCCGCTTTGATCGCGTCCAGCACGACCGCGCCTTCCTTGCCGAAGCCCATCAACTGTCCGTTGATGATGAAGGTCGGCGTGGAGTTGAGGCCGTTGTCGAACGCGCGCGAGACGCCGTCGAGGATCGCGGCGCGCTCTTCGTTCGACTTGTAGAGCGGGAGGATCTTCGCCCAGGCGATGTCGTGGTCTTCGCAGAAGTTCTGCAGCACCTTGTCGAACGGCTGCTTCGAGATCTCTTCCTGGTTCTTGAAGACGAAGTCCGCGTACTCCCAGTAGGCCGCCGGCGCCACCTTGTGGATCGCGTGTGCGCCGAGGGCCGCGTAGATCGCCCACTCGTGATGCTCGAACAGCGGGAGGTCGAGGCGGAGGTAGTGGACCTTCGACAGATGCTTCGTGATGATCGGCTCGACCTGCGCGTGCATCCGCCCGCACGTGGGGCACTCGAAATCCGACAGCTCGACGATCTCCGTCTTCGCGACTGGATTGCCGCGGCTGACCGCGTGCTCCACGCCGAGCGCTTCCTTCAGCGACTTGCCGGGATCGACGCCGAGCTTCCCGCGCCGCGCCACGATCATGAATCGCTCCGACGCATCGAGGTAACCGTGATAGCTGAACGGACCGAACGGAGTCTGCCGCGTCAGCGCGACGAGCTTGAGGCCGTCGGCGAGCGGGAACGGCGAGATCGTCGCCGTGACCGGCTCGTGCAGCAGTTGCGAGGCCTGGTCGGCGAGGCGGTTCATGACCGGGCGGTTGTCCTCGGGGATCTGGAAGACGGTGCCGATCAGCACCTGCTGCGATCCCGGCGAGTATAGGAAGTACTTGTGCTCCGAGCAGCTCTCGTCGGCCGACTTCACGAACATCTCGTACAGATTGAAGTTCAGCGGGCCGCCGGGGGGGACCGGTTTCAGCGTGACCGTGTTGTCGGGACAGTGGAGCGCCGCTTTCCTGGCGTATGCCATCAGCGGCGCGGGAGCGGTGGGCTCGGCGGGAGCGGCGAATGCGCTCGCGCACACGAGTATTGAGATTGCAATCAGTGAGAGCTTCTTCATCTCAGCGCGCGTTAACAGTGTGATAGCCGCGTTCAATCCAGCCCTGCAGCCCGCCGCCGATGTGGACGACGTTTCGGAATCCCGCGACCGTCAGCAGCCTCGCGGCGAGCGCGCCGTCCGTCGACGTGTCGCCGTACACGAGCACCGTCTCGTTCGTGTAGGGGAGGAGCTCCGGCAACTGGCGCTCGATCGAATCCATCGGCGCGTTCAGCGCGCCCGCGATGTGTCCCTTCGGCCCGTTGAACTCCCCGGCCGGCCGGACGTCGATGACCACGATCTGGTTCGAGTCGATGATCATCTCCTCCGCCACCGTCGGTGCCACCTCGGCGAACCCGCCCGGCGTGCGCGACACGCCCACGGTGGAACGGCAGCCGAAAGTCAGAGCGCAGAGCGCAGAGAGGAGAAGCAATAACAATCGTTTCATAAGAACTCCAAGTCGAATTCTGCACGAACGTCGCCTGCGAGCGTTCCTGCGTGATTGCGAATCTGCCAGTCGCGAAACTTGTGGAGCGTGCGGCGGGCGGAGACGTCGATGCCGAGGGCCTCGAGCGTCCGGATGATGGTGGGATAGCGCGCGCGGTCGGCGGAGCCGTCGTGCACCTTGATCGCGATCCCGATCGAGACGTCCTCCGGCACCTTCAGCCGGTCGGCGAGCTCGCCGTGCAGCGACGGAGCGATCGCCATCGCGTAGAAACCTTCGGCGCCCTCCTTGCCGAGGACCTCGCCGCCGAATGCTTCCATGAGCGGCGTCGTGATCGAGGCGCCGCCGGCGACGTAGTAGGGGAACGTCGTCATCGCTTCTACGACGTGCGAGGCGCTCCCGGCGTAACGCTCCAGCGCGCCCGGCGCGGCCACTCCCTCGCTCGACGCCATCAGCCGCGCGTACGCGAACGCCGTCCGGTACAGCGAGAGGTAGAACGTCGGGACCCCGCAGCCGTCGATCGCGATCGGGATCTCGTCCGATTCGAGACCGGCGAACTCCGCGACGGTCGAGCGCATGAGCACCTGCACCGGATGGTCGGGATCGATGTAGCGGGACGACGGCACGTCCATCAGTTGCGTCGCCAGCAGCATCCCGGCGTGCTTGCCGGAGCAGTTGTTGTGCAGCGGCGACGGCCGCTCGCCCGCGACGCGGAGGTCGTTCGCCGACTTCTCGTCGTACGGCCAGTGCGCGCCGCAGAGCAGGTCGTCCTCGTCGAACTCGCCCTTGCGGAGCAGCGCCGCGGCGGTCGAGACGTGGGCCGGCTCGCCGGCGTGCGAGGCGCAGGTCAGCGCGATCTCCTCGCCCGTCAGCTCGTACTCGTCGATCCCGCCGTATTCGAGCAGCGGAATCGCCTGGAACGGCTTCGCCGCGGACCGCAGAAACGTGCGGAGCGCCGGATCGCCCGCGAAGGCGAGCAGACGCCCCAGCGCGTCGACCACCGCGATCGAGCCGGTATGGAACGATTCGATTTGCGCGCCGCGGTAGACGTTCGCGAGCCGTTGCACGGCCGCAGTCTATCTTGCCGCCGCCGCGCCGCTCTCCGCCGCCACCGCTTCCTCTTCCGTGTTGTAGATCTTGAACACGGCGTCGAGCTTCGCGAGCTTGAGCAGCTTCTGGATCCGCTCGGAGGGGTTGACGAGGATGAGCTTTCGGTTCTGCGTGGTGAACTTGCCGAGATATCCGACCAGCTCGCCGATTCCGGTGGAGTCGATGTAGTCGATCTTCGTGAAATCGATGATCACGTTCCCGCTGTCGTTCTTCAGCACGTTCTCGAGCGCCGAGGAGAAGAACTCCGCGCTCTCGCCGAGCTTGATCAGACCCTCGACATACAGAATCGTGAAGTTGTCCAGGTGCTTCTTTTCGACGATCACAAACTCCTCCGCCTGAATTACAGCTCAGGTAGCAAGGTCCGTACCGCGACCACCGCGTTCATCCCGCCGAAACCGAACGAGTTCGACAGGAACAGCGCGACCTTAGCCTCGCGCGACTTATGCGGTACGTAATCTAAGTCACACTCGGGATCCGGCGTATCGAGATTGATCGTCGGCGGGATGAATCCTTCGCGCAGCGCCGCCAGCGAGCAGGCGATCTCGATCGCGCCCGACGCCCCCATCGCGTGCCCGTGCATCGACTTCGTCGAGCTGACCGGAACGCGCATTCCGAAGACGTCCTTGATGGCACGCGTCTCCGTGACGTCGTTCGCCTTCGTCGCCGTGCCGTGCGCATTGATGTACCCGACCTCCTCGGCGCTCACGTTCGCGTCGCGCAACGCCTGCCGCATCGCGCGCATGGCGCCGTCGGCCGAGGGATCGGTGATGTGGCCCGCGTCGCTGGTCGCGCCGAATCCGACGATCTCGCCGACGATCGGCTGTCCGCGGCGTTCCGC
This sequence comes from Thermoanaerobaculia bacterium, assembly GCA_036003305.1. Taxonomy (GTDB): domain Bacteria; phylum Acidobacteriota; class Thermoanaerobaculia; order Gp7-AA8; family Gp7-AA8; genus DASXHZ01. The sequence goes on along the minus strand of DASYSN010000129.1, from coordinate 1,798 downwards.
GTTCTCCCACGCCTCCAGCACGAACACCGCGGACCCCTCGGCGAGCACGAGGCCGTTGCGATCGGCCGAGAAGGGGCGGCAGGCGCGCTCCGGATGCTCGTTGTCGATCGACAGCACACGCATCGACTCCCACGCGCGGATGATGCCGAGGGTGAGCGGCGCGTCGGCGCCGCCGGCGAACGCCGCGTCCGCGGCGCCCGACTTGATCGTCTGGTACGCGAGGCCGATCGCGTGCGCGCTCGAGGCGCACGCCGAGACGACGCCGTACGCCGCCCCCTTCGCCCCGAACTTCGTCGCCACGGCGCTCGTCGCCGCGTTGTACATCGACATCGCGATCGAGGTCGGCGGGATGCGCGGCTGGTTCTCGCCGTACATCCGTTTGTAGCCGGCGTCGAGCGTCTCGCATCCGCCGAGGCCGGTGCCGATGTTCGCGGCGACGCGCTCGGGCTCGATGCCGCTCTCCGCGAAGTTCGCCTGCTCCGCCGCCTCCGTGGCCGCGATGAGAGCGAAGCGCGAGAAGCGGTCGTTTCCGCGATGCAGCCCTTCGTGTGCTTCCTTCGGCACCTCGCCGCCGATCTTGCAGTTCAGCGCGGTGGTGTCGATCGACTCGATCCGTTTGACGCCGCTGGCGCCTTTCCGCAGCGCTTCCAGCGCCGCCGTTTTCCCGCGCCCGAACGGCGAGACGATGCCGAACCCGGTGATGGCGACGCGTCTCACGATGCGGCGGTGAGCGACTGCACGACGTCAATCATGTCGCCGAACGTCTTGATCGCCTTCGCGCGGTCGTCCGGAACCGAGATCTTGAACTCCTCTTCAACGGAGAAGAGGATCGTCAGCGCGTCGAGCGAGTCGATCCCCGCCTCGGCCAGCACCGTCTCCGGCGTCAGCTTCTCGTCCGGGATGTCCTTCTCCTGCCGGACCAGCTCAACCAGCTTCGCAGCGATCTCGTCGCGTGTCATGCGCGCGAAAGTCTATCGTGAAGAACGCGGATCTGGTTTCCCCGGGCGAAGCCCGGGGCTACGTTGTGCGGCGCGCCTTCGCGCGCCGGAGTCGATCGTCAGTAGCTTCAGTCAGAAAGTCGTGAAGAACGCGCGCGAAGGCGCGCGGCACAACATAGCCCCGGGCTCTGCCCGGGGGAAACGAATCGCGACAAGTTCAAAGCGGCCGCGGAGGCGGCCGCAACAAAGCCCGAGGTATGATCGCCGCGGGACTTTCGCATGGTCGAACGCGACCATGCACACGTACACGTCGATTTACATTCACGTCGTATTCGCGACGTGGAATCGGCATCCATTTTTGGATCACGCAACCCGTCCGCGCCTTCACGCTTACTTCGCGGGAACCGCGCGCAATCTCGGAGTGGGAGAGGTGACCGTCGGCGGCGTGGAGGATCATCTCCATTTCATAGGTCGGTTCAATCCCGCGGTTGCTTTTTCATCCGTCATCGGCCAACTGAAGAAGTCCTCCACGGATTGGCTCCATGAAACCTTCCCGCACCTCGGCAAGTTCCGATGGCAACGCGGATTCGGAGGGTTTTCCGTGAGCATCGATCGCGTTCCGTCGGTCATTCGATACATCGAGCGACAGGAAGAGCATCACCGTCACCGGTCTTTCCACGAGGAGCTCGATGGACTGCTGCGTGAGTTCGGGCTCTCGATCGGAGAGACTGGCTTGTTGTAGCGGCCGCCTTCGCGGCCGCTCTACTTGAGGTGACCTCGTTTCCCCGGGCGAAGCCCGGGGCTACGTTGTCCGGCGCGCCTTCGCGCGCGGGAGTCGGTCGGCTTCAGTCGGAAAGTCG
>DASYSN010000128.1:0-12757 GCA_036003305.1 Thermoanaerobaculia bacterium | reverse complement strand
ATCGAATCGATGCAGCTCGCCATCGCTTCCCGCGCCGAGGAGCCGCCGCTCGTCCGCGCGTTCGACGTCATCCGCAGCATCCAGATGTTCGATTCGGCGGGACGCGAGATGAAATAGATCGTGCGGTGGTCGGACGTCAGGCGACACATCATGCGGTTGGGGCCGACGGGAACCGTGCCGCACATCTTGCGCGCGCCGGTGACGAGATCCAGGTGAACGAGAACTCCTCGCTGCAGGACGAGCAGCGACGAGTCGTCCCACCAGTTTGGATTTCCTTGAAGATCAGGGATTCGCGACCAACTCTTCGCATTCACGTCGTAGATCAGGAGACCGCGATCCCGGGCGTCATGCATCACGAGCCGCTTGCCATCAGGAGAAAACGCTGCGGGTGGAGCGGCATGCATATCCGAGGGAGGCGTCGCACACCACACGAGCTTTCCATTCGGCGACGCGTCGACGGTTGCGAAGTTGTGGCCGTCTTTCCACGCGATGAGATGTCTGCCATCCGGTGTCCAGTGGCAGAAGCGAAAGCCGCCGGACGTGATCTGCTGCGCGTCGCTGCCGTCGGATCGGATGGTCCAGATGTCGTAGTCTCCGCCGCGGTTGGTGAAGAACGCGATTCGCGATCCGTCCGGCGACCACACCGGTCCGCGATTCTTGAACGAGTCGTTCGTGAGCTGGCGGAGATCGGATCCGTCAGGCCGGCAGACGAAGAGGTTCTCCTGTGGCCCCACCGCGGAGAAGGCGATCCACTTTCCGTCGTTGGTGACGTCGGCGGTGAGGATCCGGCGCGAACCGTTGCCGGCGGGTGCGGGCGACCCGCTGACCTGCATCGCCACCGGATCGAATGGGAGGGACATGAGTCGCGAATCGCCGGCGAGTGTCGCGAATACCATCGTGCCGTCGCGCGCGATCGATGAGCGCGCCGTCCAGCCCGGCGAAGCCGTCACCTGTTCCGGAGCGCCGGCCGGACGGCCGTTGCGGTCGATCGCAACGCGCCACAGATTCATGCTCCCCGATACGTCGCTCGAGTAATACAGCTGGTGGCTGTCGGGCGACCACGCCGGCGCCCAATTGAGCGAATCGTTGCCGACGATCATCGATGACGCGCCGCCGGCGGCCGGCACCATGAAGATGACACGTCGTCCGAAGGGGGCGCCCCAGTATGCGATCCAGCGGCCGTCGGGCGACCACGCCGGTTCGACGGCGTCGCCCGTTCGTACGACCCTCCGCTGCGCTGTCGCTACATCAATGACGTAGAGGACGCCGGTTCCGCTGCGAACGGCCGGATCCTGAAAGTCCATCGAAGAGACGACCAGCGACTTGCCGTCGGGCGACCATGCCGGAGTAAATCCGACCTCGCTCACGCGGCGCACCGACTCGCCGGTCGCACCCATGACGAACAGACCGCCTCCCTCGCGCGTGGAGTGAAACGCGATCTGCTGCCCGTCGGGCGAGAAGGCGGGCTCGATGTTGTCGGCTCCCGAGTCCTTCGTCAGATTGATGGCGTTCGAGCCGCCGATACGCTGAACGTAAATGTCGTTCTCGCCGGCCGCTTTGCTGACGAACGCGAACGACTTCGCGTCAGGCGCGATCGATGGCTGCTCTTCGTAATTGAACGTGAGTTGCGTCAGGTTGCGCGTAAAGCCGGGCGATCGCCGCGTTGCGCGTCCGGCGAGCCACGCGACCGGGGCGACCGCCGCGACGATTGCAACCGCCGCGATCCAGCGGAGCGACGTCGTCCACTGCCTTGGAGCGTGAGGCTGCGGGCCGCTGCGCGTGCCTGACAGCGCGTCGAGCGCGAATGCAAGATCGTGGGCCGAGCCGAAGCGCTGCTCGCGTTCCTTTTCGAGGCAGCGAAAGATGATCCGCTCGAGCGCGCCGGGAATCTCCCCGTCGAGCGGCGGCGGATCGTCCTTCAGGATCGCGTTCATCGTCTCGACCGTCGAAGCTGCGGCGAAGGCGCGGCGGCCGGCGAGCATTTCGTAGAGGATGGTGCCGAGGGCGAAGATGTCGGTGCGTTCGTCGACGTCGAGTCCGCGCACCTGCTCGGGCGACATGTAGCCGGCGGTTCCCATCACCACGCCGGGCGAGGTCGGCCGCACCTGGGTGGCGCTCTGCTCCGATCCGGACTGCATCGCAAGGCGGAGGCGCGCGAGTCCGAAATCGAGGATCTTCACCTGACCGTCGCGCGTCACGAAGAGGTTCTCCGGCTTCAGGTCGCGATGAATGATCCCTTTCTCGTGCGCCGCCGAAAGGCCGCGGGCGATCTGAATCGCGTAGTCGATCGCTTTCCGCGGCGGCACCGGGCCGCGCTCGAGTTTTTCGCGCAGCGTTTCCCCCTCCAGCAGTTCCATCGCGATGTACGGAACCCCGTCGGCCGCATCGAGCTCGTGAATCGTGATGAGGTTTGGATGGGCGAGCGAGCCGGCGGCGCACGCTTCGTCGTGAAATCGGCGCAATCGATCGCTGTCCTGGGCGAACGAGGGCGACAGGAGCTTGATGGCGACGTCGCGTCCGATGCGCGGATCGCGCGCCTTCCACACTTCGCCCATCCCGCCGGCGCCGACCGGTCCGACGATCTCATACGGCCCGAGCCGTTTGCCCGCGCTCACCTGCATTGAAGAGAGTCCGTGGCGCACTCATGCATCCCGCGTTCCCGCGAGCGCTGCCGCGGTGAACAGCAGGGCGACGAGTGAGATGGCGAGGCCGGCGATCCAGCCGGGAGCGCGATAGACGAAACGCACCGTGTGTGAGTCGCGCGGGATCTCGACCGCGCGGAAAGCGTAGTTCGCCGGGACGATCGGCGTCGGGCGTCCGTCAACCGCGGCCGACCATCCGCTCATATTGCTCTCCGAGCAGACCAGCAGTCCGGCTCGCGTCGTGTCGACGTGGATCACGGCTTCATTGAGATCGAGTCGGACGACGCGAGGCGTGACGTCGGGGCCGGCCGTCGACGGGAAGTGTGGCGCCTCCTCGACGAAGGCGCTGCCGCGCGGTAGGTCGGGGAGGTCATCGAGCGCGCGCTGCGCGCCGACGACTTCATATTGCGACGTGAACGTATATCGCGGCTGCGTCGTGCGGCGGACGAGGTGCATGTAGTCGTCGGCGAAAAGCGTCTCGTATCCGCGCCGCACGACCTCCGTGAGAGTCGCGGCCTCGTCCGAGTAGATGGCGAAGTATTCGATGTTCGCCGCGTCGAGCACGCGCTCCGGCGGAATGCGCTTCGACTCGCGCAGGATGACGTCGGGGATCGGGCCGAAGTAGCGGCGGTACATCTCGTAGGTGCGCGGCGATGCCGTCAGGATCGAGTCGAGCGTTGGCAGGCGGAAGACCGACTCGGTATTCGCCGGAAAGATCGGCATCGGCAGCACGCGGCCGCCGCTGTTCCGCGCCAGCATCAACTGGATGTAGCGCGGCGGCTGCGACCAGTGATCCCATCGCCGCGGACGCGGGTAGTCGTTGTTGCTGATGCCTTCCGCGGCGAGTATGAGCAGCGCGAGCGCGACGGCAACTCGCGATTGCGGCCGGCGGCGCGCAACCGACCACATGACAGCCGAAACGATGAGAAACGCAAAGAGCAGCCGCCATTCGCCGATCCACCGCGCGCCGTTCGGATGCTCCGCCACCTGTGCGTGCGTCGCGATGCGGATGGCGATCAACGCGGCCGCGAGCGCCGAAGCGCTGACGATCAACGGCCACGGTTTGATGTGACTGCTCAGCAGCGCGTCGGCGCCGAGGGCGGCGAGGAGCGCGACGGCGTAAGCGATCACGATGCCGAGGTACGAGGCGTAGTGAAAGTTGCGGAGGAACGGGACGTAGGCGATCCACTGCATCGGCGGAACGCCGAGGAGCTTCAGGAGGGAGAGGGCGATCGTGATGATTGCCGTCAGCTGCAGCGTTCGCGCGCGAGCGTTCGCGGCGCGCGCCAGCGTGCCGATGCCGGCAAGGAAGAGCGCGGCGATGCCGGTGTAGTACATGTGCTCTCCGGTCACGAGGCCGACCGGAAGACTCGTGTACGTCGCGACTCCGCCCGCGATCTTCGCGGAGAGGATTTGGGTGAGGAACTTCAGCGGCATCACGATTTCGGCCGCATGGCTGTAGTACTCGCGGATCTGCGTCGTCTCCGCCATCAGGAGGATCGCCGGCAGGTAGGCGAAGGCGACCAGCGCCAATCCAACCGATGCTCCGGCTGAGAACCAGCCGATCGTTCGCGACGCGGGCCGGGAGACGATCAGGTACAGGACCGTCATCCCGAATATCTCCAGCAGCACCGGCGGGAACGTCGCCAGCGCCACGAACGCGAACGCAAGCGCAAGCTGTGCCGCGCGTCGGGCGTTCGGTGCTTCGAGGAGGCGCGCGGTCACGAGGAGCGGCAGCGAGAAGAACGCGATCGGCTGTCCGACGACCGAGGGCACCGTCATCACGACGGCACCCGACAGCATGAACGCCATCGCGCCGGCGAGCGCCGCCGGCCAGTGCTCCACGTGCCGCCGGAGGAAGAACCACGTCAGCACTCCCGAACAGAAGATCAGGAGGAGGTAGTAGGCGTTCGTGAGCAGCCGCCCGTTGCCGAGCAGCACCAGGAGCAAACCCGGCGGAAAGAGGTACTGCGGCACCAGCGACGCGAATGACGGCGCGCCGCCGCCGAGGTACGGGTCCCAGAACGGGAACTCGCCGCGGCGAAGGCTGCGGCGGAGGAACTCGCGCGAAGGATCGGTCTGCATGACGATCGACGCGAGGTCCCGGAAGTTCGGGTACAGCACGAGCCCGCGGCTCGTCCACTCCTCGACCGGCACCGGGTTCGGCCCACGCATCCGGTAGTCGAGCGGATCGTGACTGTCGGAGCCGACGAGCGAGCGTCCGTCGAAGACGACGTTCGCGAAGGCGGCGATCACCAGCAGTGCGAGCAGTACCGCGACGACGCAGTCTTCGCGCGAGGACTTCACTTCCCCTGTTCCCACGCCTCCCGAATCGTCTGCAGGACCAGGTCCGGCTTTTCGAAGTGAACGATGATGCCGGTATCCGAGAAGATCTGCTTCGAGTTCGACGACAGCTCGAGCAGCTTCGACTGCGCGAGCGCCTCGTAATACGCGACTCGCATGTGCTCGATCCGGACCGCGCTGGGCGTGGAAGCAGTGTCGTGGAAGAGGTTCGCGGTGATGACGCGGACCGGACGCGCTCCGAAGGATGTTCGATGCTCCTTGAGGTACGCGGTCCCTTGCGGCACTTCCGCGACCTCGGAGATCAGCGTGTCCCACAGCGGCGTGAGCGTCATGTCGCGTTCGAGGACCGCATTCAGCTCAGGCGAATAATGAGGGTCGGGCAGCCCTTCGAATACGCGGGAGTAGCAGTTCAAATGCGGATATTCGGGCGGCGGCGTGATCGGCATCGGCTTGCCCGCCGCGACCCACTCGCGGCAGAGGCGCATCTGAGGAGATTGACGGGCGATCAGCCGTTGCCAGAAATCGGTCATCTCCGGCGACTCCAGATCGGGAGCGTCGCCGTTGATGAGGACGAGACCGGAGACCTCCGGCATCCACCGGTCGGCAAACGCCCGTATCGGCACGCTCCCGAACGCGAGTCCCACCAGGAGATACGGCCCCTCGATGCCCCCGTTATGAAGCGCCGTGTGCAGCTCCTCGGCAAGCCGGTCGGCACTCCGCGGCATCGGACCGACTTCGCTGAAACCGAACCCGGCGCGATCGTAAGTGCACGCCCGCGTGAACGTCGCGACGCGCTGCTGCAGCCCGGCGAACGCCGGCGACCAGTCGCCGAAGCCGCCCTCGAAGACGACCGTGGGCGACCCGCTTCCCATGCAGTAGAAGTTCAGCCGATGCGTCCCGACCGAGATGAGCGTCCCGGGCCGCATGTACAGCGCGTCAGGCGGAGCCTGCGCAACCGCCGATGCGCATGCGAGCGATATCGCGAGAGCAACAAGAAGGTGGCGCATGTCGCGACAGTAAGCCCGCGGATGCCGGTCCAACAACACGCTCGTGCAACGCTTCACCGCATCGTTACGCTTTGTGCGTATCCTGTTGTCATCTGATCACCGCCGACCATCTTCGTTCCCGCCTTCGTTCGCGGAAGACGCTCTTTTGGCTGGCGTGGGCGGCGTATGTCCTCGGGCTTTGCTTCGGTGGCTTCGTTGTGAGGACGGCGATCGCCTGGAACCAAGCGTTCCCGAACATGAGCGAGAAGTCGCTCGTAGCCGTCTGTGTTCTTCGTGTTCGGCGTTTTCACGAACGTCGTCTTCTGCTTCACGTCGGTGGCTCGCGCGACGCACCTGCCGGCCACGTCGTGGAAAGTGCTGATGGCGGCGTCGCTGGTCATCAACGTCACGCTTCTGATCTTCTTTCCGGTCTTCGCACAAAACGCGGGATATTGGTTCTGGCTGATGGCATTCGCTGTGGCGACGTGGGCGCTGATCGCGCTGCCGGCCGAGGAACCGATCATCGAGGGCGGTGTTCCGGCGATCCTGTGGGTCTGGGTCGGCTGTACAGTGTTCTGGCTGATCGTGATGGTCATCGGCTACTACCGGCCGGGGACCAAGACGCCATCCGTTGCCGACACTCTGAAGCCCGTTGCGCTCACCAGTTACGTCACAGACACTGGGCATCTCCTTCCCGCCGGCCAGCAGGAAGCGTTGACCGCCAGGCTGCAGAACTTCGAGCACCAGACGTCCGATCAAGTTGCGGTCGCGATCTTTCCGCGCTGTCCGTCGCCATCAATCGAGGACTTCACTGTTCGCGTGGCGGAGGCGTCGGGCTTCGGACGGAAAGGCGTGGACAACGGAGTGGTGCTCTTCGTCTTCGTCGCGGAGCGCACCGCGCGCATCGAAGTCGGCTACGGACTCGAAGGGGCGTTGCCCGACGGCCTCGCGCATCAGATTCTCTCCGCGCAGGAGCCTCGCTTCGCGCGCGGCGAGTATCAGGACGGAATCGACGGCACGTTGTCGTCGATCTTCCAGGCGATCTCGGGCGAGTACAGCGACACGGACCGCCGATCGGATCTTCGCCGGTACATCGCCCACCTCTATCCGCGGCTGAAGGTGGCCGTCGTGAAGTGCGCCCGCCGCGCGTGGCCGCTGATGCGCGACTCTCCGCTCGGAGCACGCCTCGGCATCTCGTTCTTCGGCAGTCTCCTCGGCCTCGGCGTAGCGGACGGCGTCGCAAACGCCGCCCGCATTCTCTGGGACGCAATCGTCGGCATCTCGAATCTCATCCGCCGCCGCCGCTTCCGCACCGGCATGGCCCCCTTCCAGCTCGGCTCGATCGGCGACACGGTGAAACTCGCCGTCATCCTCGCCGTCATCGCCGGCGGATTCGTCGCCGTCGCCGGACAAGGCTCATTCGGCGGCGCGGGGGCGATGGTGCGGTGGCCGGCGGTGGCGGTCGCGCACTGATTTAGTAGGCGTCGGCCGGCTTTTTTGCGACTGTCATGAACGCGGCAACTTGAACAGATGAGGGGTAGTCCGCTTCGATGCAGTACCGCGATTGGCGGCGACCGTATTGGACGTCGCGGCGCTGCCGTCGCGATTGAGCGAAACGTGTCGTGAATTGTTAGCAATTCGAAGGGTTGCCGCCGCATTTGCATTTACCGAATCCGCCAGCGTTGAAGATCGCCTGCACTTCAGCGGCGGTTACCGCACGTTTGAAGATCTCCACCTCGTCGATGTCCCCAGAGAAGAATCCCTGCCCAGCACTGCTGTTCGCATGGCTCGATGCGATCCACAGAGCAGTTGTGTTGTCGATCGATTGGTTCCGGATTGTCGGATCGAACATGAGCACCAACCAGCCGTCAACGTACAGCCGTCCGCCCGTGGCGTTGTTGCGGCTAACGGACGCGGCGACGTGGTGCCAGTTCCCGTCGGCGGCATTTGGCCATGTGGCGGGAGTGATCCAGTTCGTGCACGCGCTGCTTGTATTGTTCGACGAACATACTGACGATCCAATACGGTCGCCCATCTGCAGCCCGAGGCGACCATTGAAGAGGAAGAGCGTGTATCCCACCGGCACAGCGTTGCGCTTGTCGACGATCGTCTGGACGCCGGAGCCACTGGTGCGAATCCAGGCATCGATCGCGAAGTCGCCGCTTCCGACGTTGAGATCAGCCTGCGGCGCCGCGCTCACGAATTGATTCGTGCCGTTGAAATGCAGCGCGCCAGCGACAATACCGGTCACGGCGGCCGGGCCATTGATGGTGGTTCCGACGTTATCGCTTCCAACGAGATCGTGCATTTGTGCGCCGGTGCCACCGTCGAACGTCCACCATGCCGTCATGTCCGGCGGCGGAGGCGTGCAGCTGGTCAGGGCAGTCGAGACGAGATCGTGCTCCCACACGCCGCGGCCGTTCGTGCCAACCCGCACCATCCTGCTCGGCGTATTGATGGCAACGCCGCTCGATCCGGCGTGCGGAAGACTCGTGCCGAGTTCCGCCCACCCGCTACCCGCGGCGCGCGAGGACTGGTCGGAGTAGAAGACGCCGAAGTCGGTACCGAAATAGATTCCGCCGTTGCTGTTCTGTTCGACCGCGAGCGTGTCCTGTCCGGTGTACGCGTTCGGGAGGTTCTGCGTCAGATCTTCGCACAAACCCGGCGTGCAGGCGTTGTACGTGTGGAGCGCTGGATTCGTGTAGTCGACTTTGAACAGCATGTGTGTTCCGGTGGCACTATTTGAGAACGCGCTCGACGAGCTGTTCGCGATGTAGACAATATTGGGATTGACCGGATCGAAGGCGATGGCGCTGATCCACCGGTTATCTGGCAGCGGCAGTTCGGTCCACGCGGACGGAGACATCAGGCTGGCCGTGGATGCGTTCGCGATCGTAGTACGGTATAACTTGTTGATCGAATTCTGCTTGTCGACGAGGTGGACGAGGAGATGATTGCCGTTCGTCTCGGGGGTATAGATCTTCCACGCGATAAACGGTCCGGGGTAGAGCGCGTGCAAGTCTACGATCTGGTCCCACGTCGTGAATCGGTCGGTGGTACGAAAGACCGTATCGTAGCCGCCGGACCCTGTGCCGAGGCGGAACTGGGTGGCCGGATTGAGATGATTGAATGCGGCCTCGGCCACCCACATGGGCGAGGGCGGGCCGTTCCCGACGAACGTCGCGCCCGTATCGGTCGACATCATCCATGCGCCCCATTGACAACTCTCCCACATGTACCCGGGATTCGTTGGATCGATGAGCGGCCGCAACCCGTCGCAGAACGCGTTGGGAAATTGCCGCCAGTTGGGCGCCCAGAGCGGCGAGTGGGTCGATGCCGTGACATCCGTTCCGTCGTGATACAGCCCGACCGCCACATATGAAGGATCCGACGCCGCGTCGGCCAACCGAATGACCTGCGCGCCGCCGATACCGGTGGTGCGGTCTTTCCAGGACTGACCACTGTTGAGCGACACCGAAACACCGCCGTGATGGCACATCCATACCTCGTTCGTCGTATAGGGGTGCGGGACGAGGCACTCGATGTCGGGATGATACGTACCGGTGGAGTAGTAGGTGCTGTGAAAATCGATGAAGAGCGGCGTGCCTTGGTACGTATACCGGCGGCCCTCCGTACCTTCTGAGAGATAGACGATGTTCGGGTTCGCGCGGTCGACACCGAAGGCGTGTCGTCCGGCCGCCGTGATTTGCGCGGAGCCATAAATCACATGCCACTGATTGTTCCCGAAGTCATAGAAGAGAAGTTTGCTCGGACTTCCGCCCGGCGGAATCACCAGCGCATAGAAGTTGTCCGTCTTCGCCGGCGTGACCTCGATTAGCAGCCGTATCGCGCCGAGCGTCTGCGCGCTCTGCCCCGGGACGTCTTGCCACGTGGTCGTGTTCGTGGAGTAGAGATAACGCCAATTGATGAGATTCGAGCCGCTCCACGTCGCAACGGCAGCATAGAGGCAGTTCGGCGCACCGGGGCGGAGGTTGAAGTCATAGACATATTCGCCGGCGAGCCCCGGAACGACGGTCCAGACGGGAATTCCCGCCAGCGCATTGTTCGTGATGAACAAGCCGTTCGACGTTGCCGCGTAGAGACGGCTCGGGTTGCTGGGATCGACAACGATCTTGAAGACGCGCGTCCAGATCCCGCCGAGGTTCGCTTGCGAAGCGATCTGCTTCCACGTTTTTCCTTCGTCGCGGGTCAGAGAAATGCCTCCCGTCAAGCCGATCCATCCGGGTTCGCCATCGTTGTTGCCGGATGACGCCGCGAACCACGTGTGGTAGTCCGTTGGGTGAAACGCCGCAGTGCCGACGCCTGAGCGCGCAATCTCCGTATCCGTGCCGGTCTTGAACCAAAATGCACCGCCATTCGTCGAATACCACAACCCCCCAATGGTCGAGCCGCACAGCATATGGCTCGGCGACGGCGGGTAGAAGGTCAGGAATGAGATCGGCCCGGTTCCTTCTGCTCCGACGCTCGTCGGAGGCTTCACATAAGGTCCTAACTCTTGCCACGCGCCAGAGAGAGTACTGGACGAACGTAGGGCTGTTGTCGAGGGACCCGTCAGCCGACCTGGGCCGTGCGCGCGCCGATATTCGGAGTAGTACGTCCGCTCCTTCTTCAGATACTCCTCGAAGTCGCCGCTCGGAAGCAGGCGTGGCTCCCAATAGCGTCGAAAGCGAAGGTACGCGTTGTACCGACTGCTTTCATCCTCTACGAGAGCTTTGATGCCCTTGCTTGCAATCTCGGGAGCAAAGCAGGCGTCCATCCGCGCCTCAAAGGCCTTCAGGTTCTCGCCGGGTTTCGGAAAGACTTCGTCACATTCTGCTAGCGTCGGCGACGATCCAGCGAAGCTGACCACGATTGCGAGTGTCACCACGACGTACCGAAGCATTGTTTCCTCCGATCCTCTTTGGAGGAATGGTGACGGAAAGGCGGCAACCGTTACAGATCAAGCGCGTCCGGTGCAAGTTGCACGATCGCGTCCCGTGAGCGGCGCCTGAATCGATCCGGTATCGGTTGAGGAGTGGTACGGAGAGTTTGGGCGAACAGTCGCCAAAACGCAGAAACGCCCGAGGCGCGGGGCCTCGGGCGTTTCAAGCACTTACATTTTGGTAGGCGCTAGCGGACTCGAACCGCTGACCCCCACCGTGTGAAGGTGATGCTCTACCGACTGAGCTAAGCGCCTATTCGACTGCGGTCAACGAACGGACGTCGGGGTGAATTCCGACGCTTGGGAGGCGAAGAATAGCGCCGCGCACGGAGACGGTCAACCTGTGGTGCAATACCGCGTTCATGCACCGGGTGGTGAAGAGAATCGCGATCGGCGCGGGGATCGCGGGTGGCGCCGTCGCGATCGAGCGATACGTGATCGCGGCACCGCACTATCACGGGCCGATTAGCGATCACTTCGACGGCGAGCGGTTCCGCAACGCTGATCCTTCCTGGCAGTCGGAGCGCTCGTTCCTGAAGTGGCAGTTCGAGCGAGAGCCGGGGTTCTGGCCGGAGTGGATCGAGGGCGAGGCGGGGCCGGCGCCGCTGCCGCGCGTCGGCGACGGGCGGATGCGCGTCACGTGGGTGAATCACGCGACGCTGCTGCTGCAGGTCGAGAATCTCAACATCCTCACCGACCCGATGTGGTCGGAGCGCTGCTCGCCGGTCTCGTTCCTCGGTCCGCGGCGCCATCGTGCGCCGGGGCTGCGGTTCCGCGATCTGCCACCGATCGACGTTGTGCTCGTCAGCCACAACCACTACGACCACCTCGACGTCGCGACGCTGCACCGGCTGCGGTGGAAGTTTGCGCCTTTGATCATCACGCCGCTCGGGAACACGCTGCTGATGTCACGGGTCGGCATCCGCGCAGCGAAGGAGCTCGACTGGTGGGAAGCGGTTCGGGTGAACGAGCATGTCGAGATCACGTGCGTGCCGTCGCAGCACTTCTGCGCGCGCGGGCTCTCGGACCGCAATCGCGCTTTGTGGGGCGGGTTCGTCATCGCGACACGCAGCGGGAACGCGTACTTTGCCGGCGACACGGGATGGGGATCGCACTTCGAGCGGATCCGCGATCGCTTTCGGTCGATCCGGCTGGCGATGCTGCCGATCGGCGCGTACCTGCCGCGCTGGTTCATGCGTCCCGCGCACATCGATCCCGCGGAGGCGGTGGAGGCGCACAAGGTCCTCGGCGCGGACGTCAGCGTGCCGATGCACTACGGTACGTTCCGGCTCAGCGACGAAGGGGAGGCGCAGCCGGCTGATGACTTGCGGCGCGCGATCGCGGCGAATGGCGTATCGTCGTTCGAGATCATCAGGCACGGAGAGGGGTTCGAAGCATGAAAGTGCTCGGAGCGTTAAGTCACGGCGTCATCGACTATCTGATGGTGATCCTGCTCGCGATTGGGCCGGGCGTCGCCGGGTTCCACGGAGCTCAGGCAACGATCTGCTACGCGCTCGCGGTTGTCCACTTCCTGCTGACGATCATCACGCGCTTCCCGCTCGGCATCCTGAAGACGCTGCCGTTCTGGCTGCACGGCACGATCGAGATCGTCGTCGCGGTGCTGCTGGTGATCCTGCCTTGGCTGGCGAACTTCTCGAAGGGCGTTCTCTCGCGCAACTTCTTCATCGCGATCGGCGTGCTGATCGCCGTCATTTGGGCGCTGACAGACTATCGATCTGTGCGTCGTGCAGGCGCGGCATCAACACCAACGCCGTGAGCGCGCCGACGAGCGCCGTCGCCATGTCTTCCTGCGTGTCCCACGGATCGCCCTGAGTGCCGAGGAAGTCGTCGGCGCGTGCGCCGGCGGAGATCGCGGTGCGCCA